>JALWOO010000635.1 GCA_027083485.1 Amylibacter sp.
ACTGCGGTGATCGGCACAGTGGTGGTGTTTCTGGGTGGCTATATGGTGGAGAAAACCAAAGGTTTCGCCAAGGGCCGCGCCCTGTTTCAGGCGCTGGCCATGTTGCCCATGGCGATTCCGGGCATGGTGCTGGGCCTGTCCTATATTTTCTTTTTCAACAATCCGGACAACCCGCTGAATTTCATCTATGGCACCATGATTATTCTGGTGGTTTCCACGGTGACCCACTTTTACACCGTGTCGCATCTGACAGCGATTACCGCGCTCAAACAGATGGATACAGAATTTGAAAGCGTGTCCCAATCCCTGAAACAGCCGTTTTACAAACTGTTCTGGCGCGTCACCGTGCCAGTGTCCATGCCGGCGATCCTGAACATTTCGATCTATCTGTTCGTCAACGCCATGACCACGGTGTCGGCGGTTGTGTTTCTGTATTCCACCAATACGGCGCTGGCCTCAGTGGCGGTGCTGAACATGGATGACGCAGGCGATATCGCACCGGCAGCGGCCATGGGGATGATGATTTTCTATACCAACGCAGGCGCGCGGATCTTGCACGCGCTGGCCTCGCGCCGGTTGTTGAAACGCTCCGAAGCATGGCGCAAGGGCGGATAATCCTTGCGCTAAGCGCTTAACATGTTATCCATGTCGCATGAAATATGCTGACTATGAAAAATGGACAGCGCGGGCCACGCGCTGGATCAAAACCTATTTTGCCACCCTGCCCGACCAGCCGGTGCGCGCCCAGACCGCGCCCGGCGACATCGCCGCGCGCCTGCCGGTTTCCCCGCCCGAACAGGCCGAACCGATGGAGCGGATTTTCGATGATTTCGAGCGCATCGTGCCCGATGGCCTGACCCATTGGCAGCACCCGCGTTTCTTTGCCTATTTTCCGGCCAATGCGGCACCGGCCTCGATGATTGCCGAACAGCTCACCAACGCCATTGCCGCACAGGCGATGCTTTGGCAGACCTCCCCTGCCGCCACTGAAATCGAACTGGTGATGGTGGATTGGCTGCGTCAGGCGCTTGGCCTGCCCGAGGGGTTCAAAGGGGTGATACAGGATAGCGCCTCTTCTGCCACGCTGGCCGCTGTGCTGACCATGCGCGAACGCGCGCTTGGGTTCAGCGGCAATAAAACCGGCCTGTCAGGGCGCGAACGGCTGCGGATTTATGCCTCTGCACAGGTGCATTCCTCCATAGACAAGGCCTGCTGGGTTGCCGGTATCGGTCAGGAAAATCTGGTTAAAATCGACACGGATGCGAATTTCTCCATGCGGCCGGACGCCTTGCAAGCGGCCATAGACGCGGACCGTACCGCCGGTTACACGCCGGCGGGGCTGGTGCTGTGTACCGGTGGCACCGCCATTGGCGCAAGCGATGTGCTGGACCCGCTGCTGGACATTGCCAAAGCGGAAAACCTCTATACCCATCTGGATGCGGCATGGGCCGGCTCTGCGATGATCTGCCCTGAATTGCGCCCGATCTGGCAAGGTGCGGAACGCTGTGACAGCATCGTTTTCAACCCCCATAAATGGCTGGGCGCACAGTTTGATTGTTCGATCCAGTTTTTGCGAGATCCATCCGATCAGCTGCGCACCATGGCGCTGCGGCCCAGCTACCTGCAAACGCAGGGGCAGGATCAGGTGGTGAACCTGAACGAATGGACCGTGCCGCTTGGCCGCAGGTTCCGCGCCCTGAAGCTGTGGTTTTTACTGCGGGCCTATGGGCTGGACGGGCTGCGCACCCGCATTCGCAACCATATCAAATGGGCCGGTGAACTGGCCGGGCGCCTGTCTACCCATCCGGATTTCACCCTTGTCACCGATCTGCGGTTTTCGCTGTTTACCTTTCAGCACACGCCAGCGGGCGCGGATGCGGATCAGGCAACAGAGCAGCTCTTGCAAAGAGTCAATGACGACGGGCGCATTTACCTGACCCAGACCGCCCATGCAGGCAAGTTCGTGATCCGCTTTCAGGTCGGCCAATTCGATTGCACCCGCGACGATGTGATGCTGGCCTATGACGTGCTGACAGAGCTAGCGGCTGGCGCGTAACACCGCCGACACCGGCGCAAGCGCAAGGCCACGGGCCTTGTTGCTCAGCGCCCAGCTTACCAGCGCGGCCACGGTTTGCGCGTCATTACCGGCCATCACGATGATCCGCCCGTCCCGCCGCGCCAACTGGCCCGCACGGTCCAGAAACCGTTTAATCACCGCAGCGCCTTGCGTTGTGCGATCCAGCACCTTGTACACCTGAGCCGCATAAACACCGGCCTGCGCCGCCTGACGGGGCACCGGATTGAGGCCCCGTTCATAGGTAACCAACCCGTGCCCTGTGGTTTTGAACCGGTTCACCACCTCTTTGACCAGCCGGCGGTCACGTTGCAAATCGCCTTCAACCCGATCCACAAGACCAACCGCCTGTGGCAACTGGCGGAAGATTTCGTCCAGAACCTCGTCCACTTGCTGTTGATCCAGCCCGCCCGAAAGGCTCATGCTCACCTTGCGCGGCGACAGGGCCAGAACCTCGATCCCCGCATCCCGGTATTCCTGCGCCACCTGCCTTGCGTTTTCCTTATCGGCAGGCAAGGCAACAGTCACCGGAAACGGCATTTTCAGCAGGGCTTCGCGCGATACACCGCCCGGACCGGTATCCATAATCACGATGGAAAACAAAGGCTTCCCGCTTGCGGCAAAATCCACGGCGTTTTTGTCCAGCGCCCCGGGCTTTTGCACCTCTGCTTGCGTATCCTGCGGCTTTTCGGTCCTGGCCTTGAGCGCCGCAATGCCGCTGGCCGTTTTTTTCGCAGAAAATCCCGCCGACCCGTTCAGGGCCAGCCGCGATTTGGTGGTTTTGAATGTGCCCTGGGTCTGCGCCAACCGCCTTTGTGGCGGAGCTGCGGGGGCCGTCGGGGGTACATCGCTTTGCGGGGCCAAAGGTTTGCTTACAATCTGTGTTGAGGGCGCGTTCTCCATGGCTTGCGGCGCGTCAATGGCGGATGCCTGCCCCATGATCGGAGCTTTGGGGGCCACATCACCCAAGGCCACATCCACATTGGGTTCCGCCAGATCAACGGGCAATGCCGGTGTGGTCGTCACCCGGGGCGAGCCTTCCCCCTGCAAGCCAAGCGGTTTTTGCAAAGGGTTTTGCAAGACCACCGGATTTTGCCCCCCTTGCGGCGAGGACAGGCCGGTTTCCTGTCCGCTTGTCTTGGGCGGGGCCAATCCCGCGATATTTTCACCATCCAGTTGCAGGTTGCCAATGCGGGGCAAGGATTGCACGCCCTGATCCGATGCTTGCGGAGCGGCCAGCCCGGCCATTTTTTGCGGCACCGTATCGGCATTTTCCGCCTGACCCTGCCCTTGCAGGCCTGGCCCGTCCTGTGCAGTCATCGCCGGTTGGTCCAGCCCGCTTGCCGTGCCGGTCTGAACCGGTGCAACCGGCGTGTGGTTGCCTTTGGGGGCGGTCTCATCAGCCGCCACAGCCGGTTTGCTCACCACATCCGTTAACGCAGAAGAGTCCTCTCCGGCCGGAACCACAGGCAGGGATTGTTCCTGTCCATCAACCGGTTTTGCCCTGGCCGGTTGCGGGGCGGGCGCAATCCGGGTTTTGTCTTCGTTTGGAATCAGCGGATTCATCACCGCCAACATCACACCGCCGCCCAAACCGATGGCCAGCGCCGCCCCCATCCCCGCCAATTTCGCGTATATCGCCATTTTATCGCCTCATGTGCGGTTATAACCCGCCTGTTTCCGGTCGATCTGCTCTTGACCATTTCCCGGCACTCTGGCCATGTATAACGCGAAAAGCCACGGGGATCATCCCCAAAAAATCCACAAGGCGGGACAGGCAACATGCTGCTGTTAATCGACAATTATGACAGTTTCACCTATAATCTGGTGCATTATATCGGGGAATTGGGCGAAAAGGTCGTTGTCAAACGCAACGACGAAATCAACGTGCAAGAGGCCATGGCTATGGGCGCGGATGCTGTTTTGCTCTCCCCCGGCCCCTGTGATCCGGATCAGGCGGGAATTTGCCTACCCCTGACGCTGGCGGCAGCAGAGGCCAGACTCCCCCTGCTCGGGGTCTGCCTTGGCCATCAAACCATCGGTCAGGCCTTTGGCGGCAAGGTCGTACGCCACAGTGAAATCGTACATGGCAAAATGGGCGAAATCCACCACGCGGGCAAATCCCTGTTCGCCGGTCTGCCCTCGCCGTTTCAGGGCACGCGCTATCACTCGCTGGTGGTGGAACGCGACAGCCTGCCGGACTGTCTCGAAATCACCAGCTGGCTGCCCGACGGCACCATCATGGGGCTGCAACACCGTGACTTGCCCATTCATGGCGTGCAATTCCACCCCGAAAGCATTGCCTCCGAACATGGCCACAAGATGCTGAAAAATTTCCTCAATACCGCATTGGAGCCCGCATGAGCGACCAACTCAAACCGCTGATCGCCAAAGCCTGTGAAGGCCCGTTAACCCGCGCCGAGGCCGAACAGGCCTTTAACATCATCATGGAAGGCGAAGCCACACCGGCCCAGACCGGCGGCCTGTTGATGGCCCTGCGCACGCGCGGGGAAACCGTGGATGAATACGCCGCCGCCGCCGCCGTGATGCGCGCCAAATGCAATGCGGTGCGCGCCCCCGAAGGGGCCATGGATATCGTCGGCACCGGCGGAGACGGCAAATCAACCCTGAATATTTCCACCGCCACTGCGCTTGTCACCGCTGGCGCAGGGGTGGTCGTCGCCAAACACGGCAACCGCAATCTGTCGTCCAAATCCGGCACGGCGGATGCGCTCGGGGAGCTGGGCATCAACGTCATGGTCGGCCCTTCTGTGGTGGAACATGCGATCAACACCGCCGGCATCGGGTTTATGATGGCTCCGATGCACCATCCGGCCACCAAACACGTGATGCCTGCGCGCCAGGAACTGGGCACGCGCACGATTTTCAACATCCTTGGCCCGCTGACCAACCCTGCCGGCGTCAAACGCCAGCTGACCGGTGCCTTTTCGCGCGAAATGATCCGCCCCATGGCCGAGGTATTGCTGGAGCTGGGATCCGAAAAAGCATGGCTGGTGCATGGCTCTGACGGCACTGACGAAATTTCCATCGCCGGCGTCAGCTGGATCGCCAAGCTGGAAAACGGCGCGGTCAGCGACGGCGAAATCCACCCGGAGGACGCGGGCCTGCCCGTGCATCCGTTTGAAGCCATCATCGGGGGCAGCCCGCAACAAAACGCCGCTGCATTGCGCGCGTTACTTGACGGAGAACAAGGCGCCTATCGCGATGCGGTGCTACTGAACACAGCAGCGGCCCTGGTGGTTGCCGACAAAGTCACCGACCTGAAATCCGGCGCGAAAATGGCCGCCGACAGCATCGATTCCGGTGCCGCCAAACGCAAATGCGCCGCCTTGGCCAAAGCAACAAACGAGGGTTAAATGGCCGATATTCTGGAAAAGATCAAAGCCTACAAGCTGGAAGAAATCGCCGCCGCCAAACAGGCAATGCCGCTTTCCGAACTGGAAGCACAGGCCCGCGATCAGGCCCCGCCGCGCGGTTTTGCCCGTGCCTTGCAACAGGCCAGCAGCGCCGGTGGCTATGGCCTGATTGCCGAAATCAAAAAGGCCAGCCCTTCCAAGGGCCTGATCCGCGCCGATTTCAACCCTGCCGAACTGGCCGCCGCCTATGCCGCCGGCGGGGCCACTTGCCTGTCGGTTCTGACCGATACACCGTCCTTTCAGGGCGCGCCGGAATTTCTGGTGCAGGCCCGCGAAGCCTGCGCCCTGCCCGCGCTGCGCAAGGATTTCATGTATGACACCTATCAGGTTACCGAGGCCCGCGCCTGGGGGGCCGATTGCATCCTGATCATCATGGCCTCGGTCAGCGATGAACAGGCCGCCGAACTGGAAGCCGCCGCCTTTGAAATGGGCATGGATGTGCTGCTGGAAACCCACAACCTGCCCGAACTGGAACGCGCATCGCGCCTGCGCTCGCCGCTGATGGGTATCAACAACCGCAATCTGAAAACCTTCGAGGTGACGCTCGACACCACCAAACAGCTGGCCCGCGATGTGCCCGAGGACCGGATGATCGTTGCAGAAAGCGGAATTTTCACCCGCGATGATCTGGCCGATCTGGCCCATTACGGGGCACGCAACTTCCTGATTGGCGAATCCCTGATGCGGCAGGAAAATGTTGAACTCGCGACCCGCGAAATCCTGTCATCCCCTTGGGCACCGGAGGCCATGTAATGTCTGAACTCTCTCATTTTGACGAAACCGGTGCCGCCCATATGGTCGATGTCTCCGACAAAGCCGTCACCCACCGCATCGCTACCGCCAAAGGCCGTATTTCAATGGCCTCCGAAACCCTCGCCATGGTCATGCAAGGCACCGCCAAAAAAGGCGACGTGCTGGGCGTGGCCCGTCTGGCCGGTATCATGGGGGCCAAAAAAACCCCCGACCTGATCCCGCTCTGCCACCCGCTGCCAATCACCAAAGTATCGCTAGATCTGGAACCCAACCCTGCCGAAAACTGCGTTGACATCACCGCCACCGTCAAAACCACCGGCCAGACCGGCATTGAAATGGAAGCCCTGAGCGCCGTCAGCATCGCCGGATTGACCGTTTATGACATGGTAAAGGCCGTGGATAAATCCATGGTTATTGGCAACATACGCGTGGTATTAAAGGACGGCGGGAAAACCGGACTGTATGAGGCCGAATAGATGAACGACGGGCGGTCCTTGCAACTGTATTTTGTCGATGGCAGGCCCGATGGTATGCTGACAGCAGAGGTCTTTGGTTGGACGGGTCACGTTCTGAAGTTCCCGCGCTTGCAGATAAAAGAGGCCATAGGCCGACACGAGGTCGCCAATACCGGCATTTACATTTTGCTAGGCTCGATTGATGGTCAGGAAGCCGCCTATATTGGCGAAAGTGAATCCGTCAAAACCCGTCTGCTAGATCACGAGAGCAAAAAAGACTGGTGGGAACAGGCAATTGTTATCACCTCGGCAAGCAACAGCCTGCATAAGGCGCATGTACAATTTCTTGAATCTCGACTTGTGGAAATTGCCGAAAGTGTCGGACATACGCCGCTTGAAAATCACACCAGACCCGCAAGGCCGTCAATTTCAGAAGCAGATATTTCCAATATGGAAGGATTCTTGGCTGTCCTGAACATGGTGCTGCCCGCTATTCGGGTTGATATGTTTATGCAAAAGAAACGCGGCAAGCCGGAACAGAAACCTATTAAGAACCCCACACTTCGTGCCGAATTCGAGTTGCATGCCAAAAAGGCCAGTTTTTCCGCCAAAGCGATTGTTGCCGGCGGAGAATTCATTGTGCTGGCTGGGTCTGGCTCCCAAAAAGAATGGATCGGTAAACACATTACAAACTATCAGAAACTTCAAGCGGAACTCATTGCAAATGGTGTTATAACCCCAAAAGGAACGATCGGTGAGTTCAGCGAAAACTACGCTTTCTCCAGCCCCAGTGCCGCCGCCGCTGTCGTTTTGGGACGCTCAGCCAATGGACGGACCGAATGGAAAGTCAAAGGCACCGGGCAAACTTACAGTAATTGGGAAACAGAAACCTTAACCAAAGAAGAATCACCAAAATGATCACCGTAGACGAAGCCCTTGCTGGCGTTCTGGACCTGTTTGAACCGCTGACAACCGAAACCGTCCCTTTGGCACAATCCGCCGGCCGCGTCTTGGCCGTTGATGCTGTTGCCAAGCGCGAACAACCGCCTTTTGCCAGCTCTGCCATGGACGGCTATGCGGTGAAATCTGCGGACCTGCACACAGGCGCAACCCTGCAAGTCATCGGGGAATCCGCAGCCGGTGGCGGCTTTGATGGCGAAATCCGGTCCGGCCAATGCGTGCGCATCTTTACCGGCGCACCTGTGCCAGCCGGGGCCGATCGCATCCTGATTCAGGAGGACACCACCAGAGACGGCGATACCATCACCGTTACGGAAAACATCGACAAAGGCCCCTATATTCGCCCCGCAGGCGGGGATTTCAAAATTGGCGACGTGATTTCCGCGCCACGCGTGCTGCGTGCCTCCGATATTGCCCTGCTGGCCTCTATGAACATTCCCGAAGTCACCGTCCGGCGCAAACCGCAAATCGCGCTGGTGGCAACAGGAGATGAACTGGTCATGCCCGGCGAAGATCCGGCTGCATCGCAAATTATCTCCTCCAATAATTTCGGCCTCAAGGCCCTGGTCGAAGCCCACGGAGCCGAGGGCCGCCTCTTGCCCATAGCCAGAGACACGCCCCAATCCCTGCGTGCAGTCCTTGATCTGGCCGCCAGCGCCGATGTGATCGTCACCCTTGGCGGCGCATCTGTCGGCGATCACGATCTAGTCGGTCAGGTCGCCGGCGACGCGGGCCTTGATCTGTCCTTTTACAAAGTGGCCATGCGCCCGGGCAAACCGCTGATGGCCGGCATGCTGAAGGGCACTCCGATGATTGGCCTGCCGGGAAATCCGGTCTCCTCTATGGTTTGCGGTCAGCTGTTCCTGATCCCCGCCATCCGCGCCATGCTCGGCCTTGGCAAAGCCGCCATGCCCCGCGAAACAGCCAGCCTTGGCTGTAACATCGGCCCAAACGGCCCGCGCGCCCATTTCATGCGTGCCGAGCTGGCCTTGCAAAACGGGAAGCTCACCTGCACACCGTTTGAACGTCAGGACAGCTCCCTGCTCTCGGTTCTGGCCCGCGCCAACTGCCTGATGGTCCGCGCCCCGAACGAGCCGGCACGCAAGGCCGGTGACACTGTGGCATTCATCCGCATCTAAAACAAATGCTCCGCCCGTCACCGGACGGAGCATCTCCATTTTCACGGCCATCGGCTTCCCAGCCTGTACCGTGCAGGCAACACGCCTCATAAACATTTCCATTTTCTTAAAATATCCCCGCCGGAGGCATAAAAGTTATAATGCGCTCCGCGCGGGAGATATTTGACGAAAATGGAAATGTTTCCGGTTGCAAAACTCTCGAAACAATTGGAATTTAACAGGTGTTCAGTTAACCTGCCCAAAACACAAAGGTCACCCGATGGATTTTGCCCTTACCGAAGAACAAAGCGCTATTTTTGATATGGTTTATGCCTTCGGGCAGGAAAACATCGCGCCTTTTGCGCGGGAGTGGGAGGCCGCCGGCACCATTCCCAAGGACCTCTGGCCGCAAGTGGCGGAACTGGGGTTGGGCGGGATTTATGTTTCCGAAAAATCCGGCGGTACCGGCCTGTCCCGTCTTGATGCCACGCTGATATTCGAGGCCTTGGCCATGGCCTGCCCTGCTGTTGGCTCGTTCCTGTCGATCCACAACATGTGCGCGGCAATGATCGACAAATTCGCCTCTGACGACATGAAGGCAAAATGGTTGCCCGATATCTGCTCCATGCAGAAGGTGTTTTCCTATGCGCTCACCGAGCCGGGCTCCGGTTCCGATGCGGCAGCGCTGCGCACCAAAGCGGTGGCGGTTGACGGGGGCTGGCAGTTGAGCGGCACCAAGGCGTTTATTTCCGGTGGCGGCTATTCGGATGCCTATGTGGTGATGGCGCGCAGCGGCGGTGAGGGACCAAAGGGAATTTCGGCCTATATTGTCGAGGACGGCAGCGACGGGCTTTCGTTCGGGGCGCTGGAGCAAAAAATGGGCTGGCGCGCGCAGCCGACCGCACAGGTTCAGATGGACGATTGTTTTGTGCCTGCCGATCAGATGGTCGGCGAGGAAGGGCGCGGGTTTTCCTATGCCATGGCCGGACTGGATGGCGGGCGCCTGAATATTGCCGCCTCGGCCCTTGGGGGCGCACAGGCGGCGCTGGATGCGACGCTGGCCTATATGGGCGAGCGCAAGGCCTTTGGCCGCCCGATTGACCAGTTTCAGGCGCTGCAATTCCGGCTGGCGGATATGGAAACCGAATTGCAGGCCGCGCGGGTGTTCCTGCGGCAAGCCGCGTGGAAATACGATACCGGCGCGCCGGATGCGACCAAATATTGCGCCATGGCCAAGCGGTTTGTCACCGATGTGGCCTTTGAGGTGGCCAACAACTGTCTGCAACTGCATGGCGGCTATGGCTATCTGGCGGATTACGGTATCGAAAAAATCGTGCGCGATTTGCGGGTGCACCAGATCCTTGAGGGCACCAATGAAATCATGCGCCTGATCGTCAGCCGTGCCATGCTGGCAGAGCGGGGTTAGGCATGGATAACATCAATATTCGCAAGGTCTGCAAATGCGGGCGTATTACCCTGGACCGCCCCAAAGCGCTGAATGCGCTGAGCTATGACAACTGTCTGGCGATTGAAAAGGCGCTGGATCAGTGGCACGATGATGACGACGTGGCCATGGTGGTAATTGATGCCAAGGGCGAAAAGGCCTTTTGTGCGGGCGGCGATATTCAGGTGATGTATGACACGGCTATTGCGGGGGATTTCGATTATGGCCGCCGCTTCTGGCGGGATGAATACCGGCTGAACGCCAAGATTTTCAATTACCCCAAGCCCTATGCCGCCTTTATGCAGGGCTTCAACATGGGCGGCGGGGTTGGGGTTTCCTGCCATGGCTCGCACCGGATTGTGTGCGAGACCAGTAAAATCGCCATGCCCGAGACCGGCATTGGCCTTGTGCCGGATGTAGGTGGCTCGCTGTTACTGGCTCGCGCCCCCGGGCGGCTGGGGGAATACCTTGGCAGCACCGGCGGGCGCATGGATGCGGGCAATGCAATTTATGCGGGGTTTGCGGATTATTACATTCCCTTTGCCGATTGGCCGCAGCTGATTGAAGCGCTGGAACAAAGCGGCGACTGGTCCCTGATCGATCAGGCTGCACAAACGGTACCAAGCGCCAGCCTTGCCGATCAGCAGGCCGATATCGATCGCCATTTTGCAGGTGAAACCCACCGCGATATTTTGCGCTCCTTGCAGCACGAGGACAGCGTATTCACCACCAAGACCCTGAAAACATTGTCACAAAAAAGCCCGCTTGCCGTGGCCTGTGCCGTTGAGATTTGCCATCGGGTGCGCGCAAGCGACAGTATTTTTGCCGCCCTGAGCCAGGAATTCAGATTTACCTGGCGCGCGGCGGAACATGGCGATTTTATCGAAGGTATTCGGGCCTTGATCATCGACAAGGACAACGCACCGCGCTGGAAACATGCCGGTCTGGCCGAGGTATCGGACGTTGACGTAATGCAAATGCTGCTGCCCCTTGGGGAACAGGCGCTACAACAGGAGAAATGACATGAAAATCGGTTTTATCGGGCTTGGAAATATGGGCGGCCCAATGGCGGCCAATCTGGCGAAAGCGGGCCATGAGGTTATCGGCTTTGATTTGGCGGCCCCTGCCCCTGAAGGCGTGACAATGGCTGCAAGCGGTGCTAAGGCCGGCAGCGGGGTTGACGCGGTGATTACCATGCTGCCCAATGGCAAAATCCTGCGCGCGGTGGCGGATGAAATCATTCCGGCCATGGATAAGGGTACGCTGTTTGTTGACTGTTCCACCGTGGATGTGGACAGTGCGCGCGCGGTGGCGCAGCAGGCGGTTGATGCCGGTCTGGCCCCTGTGGATGCGCCGGTATCGGGTGGCACCACCGGCGCGGTTGCGGGCACATTGACGTTTATGGCAGGCGGGCCGGATCAGGCCTTTGCCCGTGCGGAACCGTTGTTTGATATCATGGGTCAGAAGGCCGTTCATTGCGGGCCGTCCGGTAACGGGCAAGCGGCGAAAATTTGTAACAACATGATCCTTGGCGCGACCATGATTGCAACTTGTGAATCCTTTGCGCTGGCGGACAAGCTGGGTCTGGACCGCCAGAAAATGTTCGATGTGGTGTCCACCTCCTCCGGCTATAGCTGGACCATGAATGCCTATTGCCCTGCCCCCGGTGTCGGGCCGCAATCACCGGCGGATAATGATTACAAGCCGGGGTTTGCGTCCGAATTGATGCTCAAGGATTTACGCCTGAGCCAGCAAGCCGCCGAAGCGGTGGATGCGGATACGCCTATGGGGCAGCGGGCAACGGAGCTTTATGCGCAATTTGTCGAGAGTGAAGACGGGTTGGGAAGCGATTTTTCCGCCATGTTGCCTCGGTTCGAAAAACGCGGGCGGTAGGTTTCGTAGACAGGGTTTTCAGGGGGCGCTGCCCCCAGCCCTTCGGGCTTCCCCCGGAATATTTCGGGAAAATGGAATTGTAGGCGGGGTTTGCTGCCTAGACGGCTGTTTTACTGCGTCATCAGGCTGGCCAGTCGGCTGCGCGTAGATCGTTCAAGACCTGCCTGCACGAGGTATTGCGGGATGGAGCCATAGGCCTCTTGCACGTGGGCGAGTGCTTTTTGCATGGTTTGCGGTTCGCATTTCAGCAGTTTTTTATAGGCCTCGATGTCCATGCCTTTTGCCCGCGCCAATTGCAGAAATTCGGCCACCAGATCGGTGATGAGCGGCGCGGTTTGGGCGTAATCAGCGATGATGTCTTTGTCTTCCACCTCTGCCAGCCCCAACAAAAGCGCGGCAATCAGGCCGGTGCGGTCCTTGCCAGCGGTGCAGTGGAACACCAGCAGACCTTCGGTATGGCTGGCGATGGCCTCCAGCACCGTGCAGATTTCCGTTTGGCGGCTGGCGAGGGTGGAGATGTAGAAATCCAGCAGTGGATCATTGCCGGTCTCTTGTTCCACCATGGTTGCCGGCGCAAGCTGTTCAAACAGGCTGATGTTCAGATATTGCACCTCCGGATCGTCAACAAACGGGTTTGGCGCGGTTTCCAGTTCATTTTTGGCACGCAGATCAATCACTGTGCGCAGATTGTTTTGCTGTAGTTTTTGCCGATCGTCAGCCGTCAGACGGTGGGGCGAGTCCGCCCGCATCACCCGACGCCAGCGGGTTTCGCGCTTTTGCACCGTGCAATAGCCCCCCAGATCGCGAAAATTATAGGCACCCTTCAGGCACAGATGTCTTTGCTTTTGTTTCATCTGAATTTCTCGACAATGGCTTTGGGCAGGGATTTGGTGATTGGTTGGTCCGGCGTGAGCGGCAAAAACGTGACGCTTAATCCATAATCATGGTATTTGCACAGGCCAAAGCCGGTGCAGTCCTTGATCGCCAGCGCATCGCTCACGGTTACATCAATAAGGTTGTGCAAGCCATTGTTAACAATCACGGGAATGCCGTGCCATTGCACCACTTTGTTATGATGCACATGCCCGCAGAGCATCCCGACAATATTGTGATTTGCCAGTATTGCCGCCAGTTTTTCGCTATCTTGCCGGTTCATGCTCTCCCAGCGATAGGCCGCCTGTCCTGCCATGAATGGCGGATGATGCACCACCAGAAGCGTTGGCTGATCCGGATTACTGGCCAGTGTTTCCTGCAGGAAATCGAATTGACGGTCATCAAGGCCGCCACTGGTTTGACCGGGGATCAGGCTGTCCAGCGTCACCACTTGCAGCGCGCCAAAACGGGACACATGGCACAAGGGCGCATCGGGGGGGCTATTCGCGCAGACCTCGGGGAATACCTGATGAAAGGCACGCCGGTCATCGTGATTGCCAAGGGTGAACAGCAAGGGCATTGCCAAAGGACCCAGGGTATCGCGCAGCAATTCATAGCTGGCCACATCGCCCTGATTGGTCAGATCACCGCTGAGCACCACAAAATCAGGCGCGGGATCCATCGTCTGAATGATATCAACCAATTTGCCAAGATTTCCAATCGTATCCGTGTGCACATTCGGGTCGTCCAGATCCGGATGCACCAGATGTATATCTGTCAGATGAAGAAAAAGCATAAAATATTCCTGCTACATCCGCGCCGCTGCCACCAGCGAGCGCGTATAATCATGGGCCGGTGATCCCAATACTTTGGCGGTATCACCGGCTTCTAGAATGCGGCCTTTTTGCAAGACAATAATCTTGTCGCAAATACTGGCGACAACCGCCAGATCATGGCTGATAAACAGCATGCTCAGGCCAAGTTCTGCCTGCAAATCCATCAAAAGATTGAGGATTTGCGCCTGCACAGAGACATCCAGCGCAGAGACGGCCTCATCCGCCACCAGCAAGGCCGGACGGGTGGAAATGGCGCGGGCAATGGCGATGCGCTGGCGTTGACCGCCGGAAAACTCGTGCGGGAATTTCAGGCCGTCCTGCGCTTGCAGCCCGACCTGTTCCAGCACCTCTGCCACGCGGGCCTGAATCTGGGGGGCTGCCAGCTTGCCAATCGCGCGCATCGGTTCGCCAATCGACCAGGCCACCGTGCGGCGCGGATCGAGCGAGCCGAAAGGATCCTGAAACACCATCTGGAAATCCTGACGCAACAGACGCAAATCGGCCGGATCGAGGGTGTTGATATCCTGCCCCTGAAACAGAATACGCCCCGTGTCCGGTGCTTCGAACGCCATCACCATTTTCGCCAGGGTCGATTTGCCAGAGCCGCTTTCCCCGACAATCCCGAGGGTTTGCCCCCGCTTCAGATCAAAGCTTGCGTTTTGCACGGCGGTCAGCACCGGTGCCGGTTTGAACAGGGCCTGTTTGGGCAATTTGTAATGGCGCGATACATTTTCCACGCGCAATAATTTATCCGTCATCATGCGCCCCTTTGATCCGGTGGCAGGCCGCAAAGCCCTGCGGGGTCAGGAGATTTTCCGGCACCACCTGCGCACAACGGGGCATTTCCACCGGACAACGGCCCGAAAACCGGCAGCCCTTTGGCAGATCGAACAGCCCGGGCACACTGCCCGCAATGGTGGGCAAATGCCGGCGCGCGCCCGCAGCCTGCTCAATGCGCGGGCGCGCGCCCAGCAGGCCTTGGGTATAGGGGTGAAGCGGATTGGCCAGAACCGCAGCGGTCGGGCCGCGTTCGACAATATCACCGCCATACATCACCAGAATATCCTTGGTGGCACGGGCCACCGCGCCCAGATCGTGGCTTATCAACAGCAGCGCCATATTGCGTTGCTGCGACAGGCGCACCAGCAAATCGGTAATGCGCAGCGAGACATTGGCATCCAGCGCGGTTGTCGGCTCATCGGCAATCAGAAGTTCCGGGTCACAGGCCAGCGCCAGCGCGATCAGCACCCGTTGACGTTGCCCGCCCGAGAGCTGATGCGGGTATTGGCGCAAACGTGTTTCAGGATCGCGAATGCCGGTCTCAGCAAACAGCGCCAGCGCGCGGTTTTCGGCCTCTTTGCGCGACAGGCCCAGATGCACGCGCATGGGTTCCATGACTGTGTCGCCGATCCGGCGCAGCGGGTTTAGCGCGGCCATGGGTTCCTGGAAAATCATCGACATGGTCCGCGCCCGGTGCGGACGCCACAGGGATTCATCGCGCGGGGGCATAGCGGTGCCCTTCAGGGTGATTTCCCCCGAAACATCAAGCGCATCCGGCACCATGCCCATCAACGACAAGGCCAGCATGGATTTGCCGCAGCCCGATTCCCCGACCACGCCCAGCCGGTCCCCCGCCTGAATGGACAGGCTTGCCTTGCGCACGGCGCTGGCTGCGCCAAGGGTCACCGACAGGTTTCGCACGTCAATCATCCTATCGCTCCCTTGACAGGCGCGGGTCGGTCACATCGCGCAACCCGTCGCCCAACAGACCAAACCCAAGCACCGCAACAACGATGCTCAGCCCCGGATAAATCGCCAGTTGCGGGGCCAGATACATCAGGGTCTGGGCCTCTGACAGCATCCGCCCCCAACTGGGGGATGGCGGCTGTGCGCCAAGGCCAAGATAGGACAATGCAGCCTCGATCAGAATTGCCAGCGCAAATTCAATGGTGGCCTGCACGATGATCGGCGCGGCAATATTGGGCAGGATGTGATCGCGCGAAATCGCGAATTTGCCCAGCCCTGCCGCGCGGGCTGCAAACACATATTCCCGCGTCCAGATCTGGTTGGCAGAGGCCCGCGCCACACGGGCGAAAATCGGGATATTGATAAAGGCAATCGCCACCACCACATTGGGCAGGCTCGGCCCAAAGGCCGCCGCCAGCATGATTGCAAACAACAAGGCCGGAAAGGCAAAGCTGAGGTCGGACAGACGCATTACGATGTCTTCGACCCAGCCACCATAGGCG
>JALWOO010000636.1 GCA_027083485.1 Amylibacter sp.
ATAGGCCAGTACCGCATGTTCGCAAAAATCCGTGCTGCCAAGGGTTTCGGCATTCTCCGGTTTTTCAAGCACCTGATCCTGATGCCAGGCATGCAGGGGCAGGGTGGTGCCGTCGTTCATTTTGTATTCCACATGGCCAATGGACCAGCCACCTTCATATTTGCCAACCTTGCCGCCAAGGGCCTGTGCAATGATCTGATGGCCAAAACACACGCCGATCAGGGGCTGTCCGGCGGCGATAATATCGCGCACCAGCTGCTCCAGCGGCACGATCCAGTCGTGATCCTCGTAAACGCCAAAGCGGGAACCGGTAATCAACCAGCCATCCGCGTCTTGCGGGCTGTCGGGGAATTCACCGTCCAGAACCTTGTAAGTGTGAAAGCTGAAACCGCGACCGGCCAGCATTTTGACGAACATCTGGTCATAATCGCCAAAGTCCTCGACAAGCATATCCGGCGAGCGGCCGGTTTGCAGAATGCCTATTTTCATTGTCCACCTGTGTGACTGCGTTGCCCCATGGCTAGCATTGGCAGGGAAGGGGAGCAAGAATAATTTGATCAAATTATTTTTTGCCGTTAGACACATCCTCAAAGCAAAGGCCTTGTCTGGATTTGACGGGCATGCTTTAAGCTTAAAGTGAACAGCCATTCAATTCTTGCGAGGCCCCCATGACCACACCGGAACTCAAAGCCAAAGACAAACCCGATCTGGGTTCATTCCAGTGGGATGACCCGTTTTTGCTGGAGGGTCAGCTGGATGAAGACGAACGCATGTTGCGCGATGCGTCCCGCGCCTATGCGCAGGAAAAATTGCAACCACGGGTGATTGATGCCTATGCCAATGAAACCTGCGATCCGGAAATCTTCCGCGAAATGGGCGAAATGGGCCTGTTGGGGATTACGGTGCCGGAACAATACGGCGGCCTTGGGGCGGGATACGTGAGCTATGGTCTTGTCGCGCGCGAGGTGGAGCGCGTGGATTCGGGCTATCGCTCGATGATGTCGGTGCAAAGCTCGCTGGTGATGTATCCGATCTATGCCTATGGGTCCGAAGAACAGCGGATGAAATATCTGCCGAAACTGGCCAGCGGTGAATACATCGGGTGTTTTGGTCTTACAGAACCGGATGCCGGATCCGATCCGGGGGGCATGAAAACCGTGGCCCGCAAAACCGATGGCGGCTATGTGCTGAACGGGGCCAAAATGTGGATTTCCAACAGCCCGATTGCCGATGTGTTCGTGGTCTGGGCCAAATCCGAAGCCCATGGCGGTAAAATCCGTGGCTTTGTGCTGGAAAAAGGCATGAAAGGTCTGTCAGCGCCGAAAATCGAAGGCAAGCTGTCTTTGCGGGCCTCGATCACCGGTGAAATCGTGTTGCAGGACGTTGAAGTGGGCGAAGACGCGCTGTTGCCGCATGTGGAGGGGCTGAAAGGGCCGTTTGGCTGTTTGAACCGGGCGCGCTATGGCATTAGCTGGGGGGTGCTTGGGGCGGCTGAATTTTGCTGGCATGCGGCGCGGCAATACGGGCTGGACCGCAAGCAATTCGGTCGGCCTTTGGCGCAAACGCAGCTGTTTCAGAAAAAGCTGGCGGATATGCAGACCGAAATCACGCTGGGGCTGCAAGGCTCCCTGCGGATCGGGCGGTTGCTGGATGAAGCCAATGCGGCACCGGAAATGATTTCGCTGATGAAGCGCAACAACTGTGGCAAGGCGCTGGATATCGCCCGCATGTCGCGCGATATGCATGGCGGCAACGGCATCAGTCAGGAATTCCAGATCATGCGCCACATGTGCAATCTGGAAACGGTGAACACCTATGAAGGGGCCCATGACGTGCATGCGCTGATTCTGGGTCGCGCGCAAACCGGCTTACAGGCGTTTTTCTAGGAGGAATTCTTGAAATAGCCTTAACAAGGGGGCGCTTAACGCCCCTTTTTTCGTGAAATGGGTGGTTTATACGTAAAACGACACCGGTTTTACATGAAGCCCAGTTCCAGACGGGCCTCGTCGGACATCATATCCATGCCCCATTGCGGTTCCCATACCAGATTGACGTTTACGGTTTGAACGCCGGGAACCGCCAGAACGGCGTCTTCGATCCAGCCGGGCATTTCGCCGGCAACCGGACAGCCCGGCGCGGTCAGCGACATGACGATATCTACGGCACCATTGTCGTCGATCTCAATGGTGTAAACCAGCCCGAGATCGAAAATATTCACTGGAATTTCAGGGTCATGCACGGAACGGCAGGCCTCTACCACTGCGTCATACAACGGATGGTCGGTGGTTGAGGGCTTGATCAGCGGGGTGCCTTCCATGGGGGCAGGGCTGGTGTTCATGGCAGTGCTCTCTTGTGCTTGGAAAGTATTTCTTGAGTCTTTATATATGGTATTATTTCGGGAGTGTCCATGCCACAAGACTGCGGCAAAATGAGGAGCTGTTTACAGTTTCTTCATACCTGTTCTGATAAGGAGAAGACCAGACATACAGAAAGGAGGCTATTGGAAAAAACAAAGGGCTTGAATTTGGATGGGGTTTCGATAATCAGCGCCCATGACACAGAAATTCTCTTTTGCCGTTGCCCAGCGTGACGGACGTGCGCGCACGGGTATGATCCAGACCCCGCGCGGCGATATTCGCACACCGGCCTTTATGCCGGTGGGAACCGCAGCCACGGTCAAGGCGATGATGCCCGAAAGCGTGCGGGCTACGGGGGCGGATATACTGTTGGGCAATACCTATCACCTGATGCTGCGCCCGGGGGCCGAACGGGTGGCGCGTTTGGGGGGATTGCACAAGTTTATGAACTGGGATCGCCCGATCCTGACCGATAGCGGCGGGTTTCAGGTGATGAGCCTGACCGCCCTGCGCAAAATGACCGAAGAAGGTGTGACCTTTCAAAGCCATATTGACGGGTCCAAACATCACCTGTCGCCGGAACGCTCCATGGAAATTCAGGCGCTGCTCGGTTCCGATATTGTGATGAGCTTTGACGAATGCACACCGCATCCGGCACCCCACGAGGTGGCGCAAAAGAGCATGGAGCTCTCCATGCGCTGGGCGCAACGCTCGCGCGATGCCTTTGGCGACCGGCCGGGGCATGCGTTGTTCGGTATCCAGCAAGGCAGCACATTCGAGGATCTGCGCGCCCAAAGTGCCGAAACCCTGCGTGGCATTGAATTTGATGGTTATGCCATTGGCGGTCTGGCGGTGGGCGAAGGTCAGGAAGCCATGTTCAAGGTGCTGGATTTCGCGCCCGGGCAACTGCCGGACGATAAACCGCGTTATCTGATGGGGGTTGGCAAGCCGGACGATATTGTCGGCGCGGTTCAGCGCGGGGTGGATATGTTCGATTGCGTCCTGCCGTCGCGCTCGGGCCGCACCGGACAGGCGCAAACCCGTATGGGGGCGATAAACCTGCGCAATGCGCGTCACAGGGATGATCCGCGCCCGCTGGATGCGGAATGCAGCTGTCCAACCTGTTCCAATTATTCCCGCGCCTATTTGCACCATGTGGTGCGCGCACAGGAAATGATCGCGGGGATGCTGCTGACCTGGCACAACCTGCATTATTATCAGGAACTGATGGCCGGTTTGCGCGGGGCTATTCGCGATCAGATACTGGACAGTTTTGTCGAATCTTTTCACGCGCGCCGCCGTCAGGGGGATATTGCGCCGATTTAGGCGCATGCATTGCTAACGCCTGTTTTCGGGATTTGCACCCCCGCAGGGGCTTTTTGCCCTTGCAAGGGGGGGCAGGCGGCAATACAAGGGCGACTGATTTCACAGGTTTCGCCCGTGCGTTTTCGCATGGCCCGCCACAACACTAGAATGCTAAAAGGATGCCCTCATGCAGGTTACTGAAACGCTCAACGAAGGCCTGAAACGCGCCTACACGATTTCGATCCCCGCCAAAGAGCTGGAAGAAAAAGTGGATGCCAAGCTGGCAGAAGCGCAGCCAACCATCGAAATGAAGGGTTTTCGCAAGGGCAAAGTGCCCATGGCGCTGCTGAAAAAACAGTATGGTGCCTCTGTCATGGGCGAAGCCATGCAGGAAACTGTTGATGGCGCGATGAACGAGCATTTCGAAAAATCCGGCGATCGCCCTGCGATGCAGCCCGAAGTCAAAATGACCAACGAAAGCTGGAAAGAAGGCGACGACGTAGAAGTATCGTTGTCCTATGAATGTCTGCCAGAGGTTGCGGCCCCTGATTTTTCCAAGTTGAAGCTGGAAAAGCTGGTTGTGAAAACCGACGATAGCGATGTTGACG
>JALWOO010000637.1 GCA_027083485.1 Amylibacter sp.
GAGTTTGAAGAAATTGCCGACGGAAATTATCCGATTGCGCGATCATTGTTTTTCTATGTCAAGAAATCCCATGTCGATCAAATTCCGGGAATTCGGGAGTATCTGGCCGAATTTACCGCCGAAGATACATGGGGTGACGAAGGCTACCTGGCTGACAAAGGCTTGATCCCCCTGTCCGCAGAAGCCCGCAAAACCTGGGCTGCAAAAATTAACAACCTCGAACTGCTTGAAATGTAGAGCCATAGCCTTTGGCCGGTGACGGTTAACCGGCCAAAGGTGATTCATGTTGTTTTTGATAGCAAACGCTTGGGAAAGGTGGGGGATGACAGATAACATAGTTGATATCACAACGAAAAGTCGCCCGATATGGGGGGATCGCGCCATTATTGCCGTTCTTGGTGTGATGGCCGGATTTGCTATTCTGGTCACGATTGGCATTGTTTTCTCGTTGGCATTCGAAGCATATCGTTTCTTTGAAAAGGTGCCTGTTGGTGATTTTTTGTTTGGTCTTGAATGGAGCCCGCAAACAGCCATTCGTGCGGATCAGGTTGGTTCGGCGGGCAGTTTCGGTGTTCTTCCCCTGATTAACGGCACACTGTTGATTTCGGCTATTGCGATGCTGGTTGCGACGCCGTTGGGTTTATTGTCTGCAATATACCTTTCTGAATATGCGCCAAAATCCGCGCGGTCATGGATCAAACCTGCCTTGGAAATTCTGGCCGGTATCCCGACGGTTGTATACGGTTTTTTTGCGGCCCTTACTCTTGCGCCCTTCATCCGGATGACAGGGGGGCAGTTCGGTCTGGAGGTGGCATCCGAGAGCGCACTGGCTGCGGGAATTGCCATGGGGATTATGATTGTTCCCTTGATTTCGTCCCTATCGGATGACGTGATAAATGCGGTTCCTCAATCGTTGCGGGATGCATCTTTCGGGTTGGGAGCCACCCATTCGGAAACCATTCGCAAAGTGGTATTACCTGCGGCACTTCCGGGGATATCCGGGTCTTTGTTGCTGGCAACATCGCGGGCTGTCGGGGAGACGATGATTGTGCTGATGGCCGCAGGTATGGCGGCAAAGCTGTCGTTGAACCCGCTGGATGCGGTAACAACGATCACAGTGCAAATTGTGGCGCTGCTGACCGGAGATCAGGAATTCGACAGTGCAAAAACACTGTCTGCCTTCGCATTGGGGCTTTTCTTATTCATTATAACACTGGGGATTAATGTCGTCGCTTTGGGCATTGTCCGGAAATATCAGGAACAATATGATTGAACTTGGAAAAAATGCCGGTTTCGACCTGAAGGGGCGGCATCGTGCAGAAGTACGGTTTCAATGGGCGGGAAAATTCGCGATTGCGATCTCGCTTTTGTTTCTGGCTGTCATGGTTTTCACTATTACCAGAGACGCAAGCGGTGTGGTTAAACAGACCCAAGTCCGGGTTCTTGTGGATTTGACTGCGGATAGTGACGCGTCGCAAGATCCTTTGAAAACAAGCTATGGAAAAACGCTGAAGGCCGGCCTGCGCCAGATGTTTCCGAATGTCAGCAAGCGAAAAGACAAAAAGAAACTGTATGGTTTGGTCAGTTCGGAAGCCAGTTTTGAAATTGCCCGAATGATAGCGGACAATCCGGCACTGCGGGGTGGTGTTCACCGGCTATGGGTGACGGCCTCGGATGATCTTGATCTGTATATTCGGGGCAAGGTGAATATGAACTTGCCTGAACGCCAGCGTCGTATTTCGGATGCTGAAACCGGATGGATTGCGGCCTTGCAAAAACAGGGTGATTTGCGACGCGTTGTGAATTGGGGCTTTTTAACAAACGGAGACAGTCGGGAACCGGAAATCGCCGGTATCCTGAGCGCGCTGGTGGGGTCTGCCTTGTCGCTGGCCGTGTGTTTTGCTTTTGCTTTTCCAATCGGTATCGGTGCTGCGATCTATCTGGAGGAATTTGCCCCCAAGAACCGGTTTTCAGATCTGATAGAAGTCAACATCAACAACCTTGCTGCTGTGCCTTCTATTGTGTTCGGATTGCTTGGTCTTTCTATGCTGCTCGGGTTTTTTGGTTTGCCGCGGTCATCTCCTCTGGTTGGGGGGATGGTGTTGGCTCTGATGACGCTTCCGACCATAATTATTGCAGGCCGCGCTGCGTTGCGCTCGGTGCCGCCGTCGTTCAAGGATGCGGCTCTGGCACTGGGGGCAAGCCCGGTTCAAGCCGTGTTTCATCATGTGGTACCTGTGGCCATGCCCGGAATGTTGACGGGTGCCATTGTCGGGATGGCACAGGCATTGGGGGAAACTGCGCCGCTTTTGATGGTCGGGATGGTGGCCTTTATTGTGGATGTTCCCACCTCCCTCCTTGAACCGGCCACTGCGCTGCCTGTGCAGATCTTTTTGTGGGCCGATAGCCCGGAACGGGCATTTACCGAAAAAACGGCCGCAGCAATTGTTGTGTTGTTGGTTTTTCTGGTGGCGATGAATTTGGTCGCAATCCTGCTGCGCCGTAAATTTGAAACGAGGTTTTAACATGCTTGATCCAATAATTTCCGCCCGCGGGGTGAACGTGTTTTATGGCGACACCCAGGCGTTGTTCGATATTGATCTGGATGTCCTGCCTAATAAAGTGACGGCTTTGATTGGGCCGTCTGGCTGCGGGAAATCCACGTTTCTTCGCTCGATCAACCGGATGAATGACCTTATTCCAGCATGTCGTCTGGAAGGTGACCTTAGGCTGAATGATCAGGATCTCTATGACAAAGCCGTGGATGTTGTGGCGCTGCGTGCGCAAGTGGGGATGGTGTTTCAAAAGCCGAACCCTTTTCCGAAGTCGATATTTGACAATGTGGCATACGGGTTGAAAATCCATAAGATGTGTTCGGCGACTTCCGAATTGCGCGATCGCGTTGAATGGAGTCTGAAAAGTGCCGGTTTGTGGGATGAGGTATCGGATCGGCTTGATGAACCCGGAGGCAGCCTGTCAGGCGGCCAGCAACAACGCCTTTGTATTGCAAGGGCGATCGCGGTGCAGCCCAAAGTGATCCTGATGGATGAACCTTGTTCGGCACTTGACCCGATTGCCACGGCTGTAATCGAGGATTTGATAGATAGCCTGCGCAAGGATTACACGATCGTTATCGTGACCCATTCGATGCAGCAAGCGGCCCGTATCTCTCAGCGGACTGCATTCTTTCACCTGGGAAAGCTTGTTGAATTCGGAGAAACCAAAACCATTTTTACCACCCCGAAAGACGAGCGCACACAAAACTATATTACCGGACGGATCGGTTAGGAAATATCTATGGAAAACCCGCATATTGTTAAGAAGTTTGACAAAAATCTCCAGAAAATTAAGTCGGTGATTTTGGAAATGGGGAGCATGGTTTCTCGGCAAGTGGAAGATGCGACAGGTGTCTTATTTGCGTATGATCCAAAGGAGGTCGCTCGAATAGAGGAGCTGGACCTGACCATAAACGGATATCATAAGGATATCCATTCGCGGGCCGAAATACTGATTGCGCGCCGTCAGCCAGTGGCCTTCGATTTGAGAGCAACCCTTGCGCCGATCGAGGTTGCCCGTGAACTCGAACGGATCGGAGATTATGCGAAAACGATTGCAGGGTTTGCGAGTGTGCTTGCGCAAACTGCTCCCGATGCCGAGCATATCGTTTTGATAAACCAAATGAGCGATGCGGTTCAGGTTATGCTGGATGACGTCTTGCGTGCCTATATGGCCGGCGACATCGACCTGGCGGCACAAGTCCGTTCACAAGATTTGCAAATCGACACTTTGAACGAAACTATCCGGAAAAATGCAACAGAAATGGCCGGAGTTTCAGCAGATGATGCGCAAGCCTGTATCGCCATAATTCTGGTGGCGCAGAAGCTGGAGCGGGTGGGGGATCATATTACGAATATTTCGAGGTATATACACCAAGTATATACCGGTGATGATTTGAAACGGTTCAAGTAACGCTCGGGCCATCCCTGTATACGGGCCATCCCTGTATAGGGAGCCTTCCGTGCCGAAAGATATTGCTCGGGAAGGTTTTAAATCGACCCTGTTTCCGACTCGCATTGGCTGATTCCGTATTTCTTTGACCTGATTTATCAGCAAAAGCGGCTGAAACTGTGGATAATCCTGCATTTTTGGGGGCTGTGCCGGTTGATGGTGAAAACCCTGGTAAACGGTTAGGCTCTTTGGTCGGTTTCTTCTAAATGGGTGCCGGTTAAAAACTGTTTATAATCAGTAGATTAT
>JALWOO010000638.1 GCA_027083485.1 Amylibacter sp.
GTATCGGGCGGATTTGTCGGGCGTATCCGGAAAAGCGTGCAGTAAAATCGGCAAGGCCGCGCCCGCCCCGAGCGCGATCATCATCAGCGCGTATTTGCGCGGCCAAAGTGGCAGGAACACCGCCCCGACAAGCACACAAATGCCGCCAATCGGCACCCGGAACACCGCCAGAGAATCCGCCACCGGATGCAAATCCGGCAAGGCCCCGAGCAAAAGCAAAGCAAGCGGAATATTCGCCAACAGGTTAATCGCAATTTTATACATCTGCCGGTTGCCCCCGCTGTTTATGGTTCTTTTCGATTACAGGTAATCGGGGGCTGCCACAACATATTGCGTCAACGCGCGCGAAATGTTCTAATGCGTTTCCAACAGAGCCAATAATCAGGATTCGAGCACCCATGGCCGCTGACTCACTGTTTCCGGAAGACGAAACACCGAAAAAACCTGCCCCCAAGGCAGAGGTGCCAACAAAGGCCCCTGAAAAACCGTCCCCTGCAATTGCCCCTTCGGAAGGCAATTACAACGCGGATTCCATCGAGGTTCTGGAAGGGCTGGAGCCGGTGCGCAAACGGCCGGGCATGTATATCGGCGGCACGGATGAACGGGCGCTGCACCATCTGGTGGCAGAGGTGCTCGACAATTCCATGGACGAAGCGGTGGCTGGCCATGCCAACCGGATAGAGGTCGAATTACATGCGGATTATTCAATCACCATTCGCGACAACGGGCGCGGTATTCCGATTGATCCCCACCCGAAATTTCCCGATAAATCCGCGCTCGAGGTGATTTTATGCACCCTGCACGCAGGCGGTAAATTTTCCGGCAAGGCCTATCAGACCTCGGGCGGTTTGCACGGGGTCGGGGCTTCGGTTGTGAATGCGTTGAGCGACAGCATGGTGGTACAGGTTGCCCGCAACAAAGAACTGTATGAACAGCGGTTTTCCCGTGGCAAACCGCTGGGTCCGGTGGAAAAGGTCGGCAATGCCCCCAACCGGCGCGGCACTTCGGTGACCTTTCATCCGGATGAACAGATTTTTGGCCGCCACCGTTTTAAACCGGCGCGCCTGTTCAAATCCATCCGTTCCAAGGCCTATCTGTTTTCCGGCGTCGAAATCCGCTGGAAATCCGAAATAGACGACAAGGAAACCCCGCTTGAGGCCACCTTTCATTTCCCCGGTGGCCTTGCGGATTACCTGAGCGAAACCCTTGGTAAATCAACCACCTATGCCGAAGTCCCCTTTGCCGGCAAGGTCGAGTTCATGGAGAAATTCAACCAGCCCGGCTATGTGGAATGGGCGATCAACTGGACCCCCGCGCGCGACGGGTTCCTCCAGTCCTATTGCAACACGGTGCCCACCCCCGAAGGCGGCACCCATGTCACCGGTTTCTGGGCCGCGATCCTCAAGGGGATACGGGCGTATGGCGAGTTGGTATCCAACAAAAAGGCCGCGCAAATCACCCGCGAGGATTTGACCAGCGGCGGTTGCGCGCTGGTGTCCTGCTTTATTGCGGAGCCGGCTTTTGTGGGGCAGACCAAGGACCGCCTGTCCACGGAAATTGCCCAGAAAATGACCGAAGCCGCCGTGCGCGACCATTTTGACAACTGGCTGGCCGCTGATACCAAATCCGCCGGTGCGATCCTTGATTTTCTGGTGCTGCGCGCCGAGGAACGCCTTGCGCGGCGCAAGGAAAAGGAAACCGCCCGCAAATCCGCCACCAAGAAACTGCGCCTGCCCGGCAAACTGGTGGATTGCTCCGCCTCCAACCGCGAAGGCACAGAGCTGTTCATCGTCGAGGGCGACAGCGCGGGGGGCAGCGCCAAAATGGGCCGTGACCGCAAAAAACAGGCCCTGTTGCCGCTGCGCGGGAAAATATTGAACGTGCTGGGGGCCGCATCAAATAAAATGTTGCAAAACAACGAGATAAGCGACCTTTGTCAAGCACTTGGCGTGCAGATGGGGACCAAATTCAACGTCGAAGACCTGCGCTACGAGAAAATCATCATCATGACCGATGCGGATGTGGACGGCGCGCATATTGCGTCCCTGCTGATGACGTTGTTCTTCACCCAGATGCGCCCTTTGATTGATCACGGGCATCTGTATCTTGCCTGTCCACCGCTGTTTCGCCTGACTCAGGGCGCGCGCAGTGTCTATGTGATCGACGAGGCGGAACGCGATGAATGGCTGGAAAAAGGTCTTGGCGGGCGCGGCAAGATCGAAGTGTCGCGGTTCAAGGGGCTTGGTGAAATGAATGCCAAGGATCTGAAAACCACCACCATGGATGTTCGCACACGCAAGCTGATCCGCGTCACCATCGACGACGACGAGCCGGGCGAAACCGCCGATCTGGTGGATCGTTTGATGGGTAAAAAACCGGAGCTGCGGTTCGAATACATTCAGGCAAACGCGCAGTTTGTGGAAGAGCTGGATGTTTAAATAGTGCCCCTTGCGGGGCAATCCTGTGAGCGCTTACGCGCGGTTTTGCCTCCGGCGGGGATATTTCAAGAAAATGGAATGAAAAAGGGGGGCTGGTTAGCCCCCCTTCGGTATTCTACGCGCTTTCAACAGCCCGTTTTGCCATCACGCCCACCAGATGAGCGCGGTATTCGGCAGAGCCGTGCATATCCGACAGCATGTCATCCGTGTCTGTTGTGACACCGGCCAGCGCGTCGGCGGACCAGTTGGCGGACAAGGCGGCTTCCATGGCTTCGTGGCGGAAAACGCCGTCGTTTCCGGCCCCTGTTACGGCCACACGTACGCCATCGCCGGTTTGGGCGACCATGACGCCGGCCATGGCGTAGCGGGACGCCGGGTTGGGGAATTTGGCGTAAGCCGCGCGGCTGGGCACCGGAAAGCGCACAGCGGTGACGATTTCGCCGTCTTCAAGGGCTGTTTCAAACAGGCCCTCAAAGAAATCCTCGGCCGGTAATTCGCGCGTGTTGGTGACGATGGTTGCCCCAAGGCCCAGACAGGCCGCCGGATAATCCGCTGCCGGATCATTATTGGCGATGGAGCCGCCAAGCGTTCCGCTTGCGCGCACCGCCGGATCCCCGATATTGCCCGCAAGGGCGGCCAGTGCGGGGATGGCGTTATTGACATCGCTTGAGGTGGCAACCTCTGCGTGGGTGGTGCCCGCACCGATGGTCAGGGTGCTGCCCTCTACCGAAATGCCTTTCATTTCGGCAATCCGGCTCAGGTCGACAAGGTCGCTCGGGGATGCCAGACGTTGCTTCATGGTGGGCAGCAAGGTTTGCCCGCCCGCCAGATAGGCCGCGTCCTCTGCCTTGGCAGCGGTTTGGGCGGCGTCTGCAACCGAAGTCGTGCGGTGGTAAGTTGTTTCTAACATGTGACGTCCCCTTATTCTGCTGCACTGGCAGCGTTTGCGGCCTGAAGGGCGGCCCAGACTTTGGATGGCGTGGCGGGCATTGACAGATCGTTATTGCCAATCGCATCGGTGATCGCATTGATTACCGCTGGCGGTGAGCCGATTGCACCGGCTTCGCCACAGCCTTTCATGCCCATGGGGTTGCCCGGGCAAACCGTGGATTGGTGATGCACTGAAAAGCTTGGCAAATCGCTGGCCCTTGGCATGGTGTAATCCATATAGGAGCCGGACAGCAATTGTCCTGCGTCATCGTAGACCACGCCTTCCAGCAGCGCCTGACCGATGCCCTGGCCAATGCCGCCGTGAACCTGGCCTTCCACAATCATCGGGTTGACGATGGTGCCGAAATCATCGGAGGCCACAAATTGCACGATCTCGGTCACGCCGGTTTCCGGATCGACCTCGACTTCGCAAATGTAGCAACCGGCCGGAAAGGTAAAGTTGCTCGGGTCATAAAAGGCGCCTTCCTTCAGGCCCGGTTCCATGCCTTCGGGCAGGTTGTGGGCAAGGTATGCCGCAAGGCCGACCTCGTGCCAGAGCATCTGTTTGTCGGTGCCGGCGACCTTCACGGCACCGCCTTCGATGACGATGTCGTCTTCAGAGGCTTCCAGCGTGTGGGCGGCGATTTTCTTGACCTTGGCTTCGACCTTGTCCAGTGCCTTGACAATGGCGGACATGCCGACCGCGCCGGAGCGAGACCCGTAGGTCCCCATGCCCATCTGCACCTTGTCGGTGTCGCCATGCACCACGGAAATGCCGTCCATGGGCACGCCGAAACGATCGGCGACCACCTGGGCAAAGGTGGTTTCATGGCCTTGGCCGTGGCTGTGCGAGCCGGTCAGGATTTCGATTGTCCCCACCGCATT
>JALWOO010000639.1 GCA_027083485.1 Amylibacter sp.
CCATAGCGGCCTCGGGCCAGCCCGCGTTTGGGGAGCGGTGCATACCGGCATCTTGCAACACCACGTCAAACGCCTTGCGGTCCCAATTGGCCAGACAGATCAACGCCGCCGTAATCCGTGCCGGAACCCAGTTTATCAGATCGTCAAGTTTGGCGGCTGCATAGCCGAATTCGCTGTATTCTTCGGTTTGATAGCCGATCATACTGTCGGCGGTGTTTACGATTTTATACACAATAATGCCGGGCAGCCCGAGCAGCAAAAACCAGAAGGCCGGTGCAATCACCGCATCGGAGAAATTCTCGGCAGCGCTCTCGATTGCGGATCTGGCCACACCGGATTCATCGAGCTGTTTGGAATCACGCCCCACAATCATTGCCACAGAATCGCGCCCCGCATGCAGGCCACCGCGCAGGGCCTCGGCAACGTCCTCTACATGTTGAATAAGCGAGCGATGCGCCAGCAAAACCGCGGCCCCCAGTATTTCCAGCAGGCCGAAATCCGGTATCAACTGTATAATCCTGCCAAGGGCATAGCCCACAAAACATAAAGAAACCACGGTGATAACACCCTTGATCCGGCGCAGATTGCCCTTGTTCAAGGTTTCGTCAAACCAGTTCAGCGCCCGCCCCATCAAGGTTGCCGGATGCGGATAGCGATTCCAGAGCCACTCCGGCTCACCTAATACCGCGTCCAGAATCAACGCGATCAAAAGCATGAAAAATACAGACACTCACAAACCCTCTAATACCTTTTCCAGCCGCTCCCGGTCGGAATCAGCTCCGGGTAATCCCAACCGAAGAAAGTGGTCTGAATAAGGAAAAATCCGGCTCCAAATGTGATTTTCGGCCAGTTTGCGCTGAAAATCACAGGCCGATTGCACATGATACAGGCGGAAAAGATCACTGCCCCGGGGCGGCTGCCGGCTGTGCTTTGCCATCATCCGGTCAAGGCGGGCCGCATCAGCCGACAGGCGCGCGCGGGTTTGTTCGGCCCAGTCCTGATCCCTGAGCGCAAGCGCCCCCACATGCAATGCCGGACCGGACACTGCCCACGGCCCGATCAAATCCGCAAGTGCGGCAATGGTTTGCGGCAACCCGATGGCAAAGCCGAGCCGCACGCCGGCAAGGCCCCAGAATTTCCCCAACCCCTTGAGGATCACCACCCCCGGCGTCAACGCCAGATCCATATGCGATCGCGCCGGACAGGTATCGCAGAAGCTCTCGTCCAGAATGGTTAATTCCGCATGGTTTTGCAGGATTTCCGCCCGCGAAAACAGCCGGCCATCCGGATTGTTCGGATGCACAAAAACCTGTGCGGCACCACCTTTGGCAACCGCCCAGCCCTGCGCGCGAAAGGCGGCTTCGTGTTCGTTGTAGGTGGGTTTCACCAGCCCGACCGCCCCGACTGCGCCCAAGGCCGGCAATCGGGCGATCAACGCGGACACACCCGGGGCGGCCAGAATGGCTGCCTCCGGCGGCACGGCCCAGAACCCGCGCGCCGCCTGCAATAACGCCTCTTGCGCCTTTGCATCGGGCAAGGCTGTCCAGCAATAGGGCGGGAACTCCGGCAGTGGATAGGGGCAAGGATTGATCCCCGTGGACAGGTCGATCCACTCCGCGCGGGTGCCGCCGTATTCTGCCATTGCCGCATCCAGACCGCCGCCGTGATCGCGGGCTTGTTGCACCATCGCCTATGCTTCCGAGGCCGGAAGGTCGGGAATACGCGACACGAAATGCCCTTTGATTGCCTTGGGCCACAGGCGAAACGGCACTTGGCCCTTGCTGCTCTCGCCATGCAAACGCGCGTATTCGACAATGCCTTCGGCCTGTGCCTGATCCGGCGTAAAACGGCCCAGAACATAGGTCAGTTTGCCCTGTGCCTGAATCGCGATATTGCAGCCATGCGAACACCCCATCAGGCAGGCATGGCGGCGCGTTGTCACCCCTTGCACGCCTTTGGCCGCCGCCTCGATCAGCGCGGCAAGCACTTCACCGTCTGTTTTTTCCTGCTTTTCCGCATCCCGGCTTTCTGCTTTGCAGGTGTCGCAGATGGTAATAACCGTTGTCATGACTTAACTCCCAAGCGTGATTTCGCCTGTTTGAGCACCATTTGATCGTAAACTCAATCGTGAACGGCTAGGTTCCGGAAAATTAAGCGGTTGTTAACCCCTTTAGGTGAATTCCTGTTTATGGAGGATTAGAAAGGGAAATGCATATTCTGGTTGTGGAGGCGAATAAAGAGCTGGGGCAGATCTGGTGTAACCACCTGAAACGCCAAGGTGAAACGCCTGTACACGTTACAACAGAAGATGCCGCCATTGATGCCCTGCGCTTCACGCCTTTCGATGTTCTGGTGCTGGATCTGATGCTGCCGGACGCCAGCGCTTTGGCAATTTGCGATTATGCCGCCTATCGCCTGCCGGATATTTCCATAGTCATTGTCAGCGCCAGCAATTTCTTTTCCGATGGCTCGCTGTTTAACCTCATCCCCAATGCGCGCGGCATGTTGCACACACCGGTGAAACCGGATGATCTGGCGGCCATGGTGGAACACTACGGACGCAGCAAACGGGCCTAATCCGCAAATCGTGCAGGTGACAGGGCCAGAACCGTTTCGGCATCCAGCGTCGGGGTCATACCCCCTGCCAGTTGCCCCGCCAATTCCGCCGCCGCCGGTGCGGTTTGAAAGCCATAGCCCCCCTGCCCCGCCAGCCAGAAAAAATCCGGATCTTGCGGCGCAAAGCCGATCACCAGCGCATCATCCGGCGAAAAGGTGCGCAACCCTGCCCAACTGGTTTCAAGGCGCGTGACCTCTGATGTGACCATTTCCTGATAGCGCGCAATGCCCTCTGCCAGCACCATATCATCCGCCCAGGCATCATGGGCATGGCTTGGCTCTGCCTCGGCAGGCGAAATAATCCAGCCGCCCGCATCCGGTTTCGCATACCAGCGATCCCCGGCCCCGTGCGCCATGGGCCAGCCGCGCAGATCGTATCCTTCCGGTGCCGGCACCCGCGCCATGGAGCGGCGATAGGGTTGAAAACCGATCGGGGCAATTCCGGCCATTTTCGCGATTTCATCAACCCACGCGCCTGCCGCATTGACCAGGACCCGCGCCTGATAGGTTTCACCGGCCTGCACCTGCCAAAGCGCATCCTTGCTGATGGCCGAAACCCGCGCCTTTAGCACCACATCCGCCCCTGCAGCCCGCGCCTGTTTATGATAGTTTTGCAACAGCAAATCCGTATCCAGATCCGGCGCATCCGCCAGATATGCCGCTTGCGCCACGGTCTGCCGGTTCAGGATCGGGAACATGTCCTGGGCGTCATCCAGCGATATTTCCGTCATGCCAAGGCCGACAAGATCCGCCGCGAATGCCGCACCATCCTGCCCTCGCGCCAGAGACAACACCCCGCGCGGCGACAACACCCCGCCATTTGCGGTTTTGTGATAGGGTTCGCTGGCATAATTCAACGCCCGCACCACCGTATTGCCATAGTCGCGCAAGAACATCGCCGCCGAACGGCCGGTTGCGTGATAGCCAAGGGCCTCTTCGGCCTCCAGAACACACACAGACCCCAGTTGCGCCAAATGCGCCGCTGCCGAAATACCGGCAATGCCGCCACCAATTATCAGAAAATCATATGTCATAGCCGGACTTAACCACGCCTGTTTGCGCGCGGCAATCGGTTTTTACGGCGTCAGTTTCGGCTTTACCTCCGGGTCCACCGTTTCAAAATCAAACGCATCAAGCCGGCGCGCGCGGGTGCCGGCCTTAATTGCGGAAATCTTGATTTCCTCGATGTCCTTTGCCGCCTGCCCAAAGTGACGATCCAGATTGCCGACCCGCTGATCCAGACGTTCCACATCTTTGTAGAGCAGGGTCAATTCCTGCCGGATCGCGCCGGCCTGTTCCTTCATCCGCGCATCCTTGAGTATGGCGCGCATGGTGTTGAGCGTGGCCATGCAGGTGGTCGGCGACACGATCCAGACCCGCAAATCGAACCCCAAACGCACCAGATCGGGGAAATTGGCGTGCAGTTCCGCATAAACGGCCTCGGACGGCAGGAACATCAACGCGCCTTCGGCGGTTTCGCCCTCGATGATATATTTTTCCGCAATGGCGCGGATGTGCAACCGCAACGCGGCGCGCATCAGGGAATTGGCCTCTTTGATATGGGCCTCTGTGCGGGCACCGCGAATGGCTTCATAGGCCTCCAGCGGGAATTTGCTGTCGATCACAATCGGCCCCG
>JALWOO010000640.1 GCA_027083485.1 Amylibacter sp.
ACAAGCGGGGCGCAGATTACCCCCGAACGCATGATCGACATCCCCGCCCCCAAAGTCCTGGCCGCCAATACCGCCACCGAACAGGCATCTTAGGGCGCAGCCTTATCAATCGCCCTATTTCGAATTCGCCCCAAATATCCCCGCCGGAGGCATCCAACCCGACAGCGCACGCTGACACAAGCAAGTGAACCGGCTCACTTGCAAATTCCCCTGAAATGGTTTCAGCAAAGGTTCCCCCCGCTGAAACCATCCACCCGTTTTAACGGATCACATCGGCAATTGCCTTGGAAATCACCGGCACCGTGGTGCTGTTCAAACCGGCCACATTAAAGCGGCTGTCGCCAATCATATAGATCGCATATTCCGTGCGCAGGCGTTCCACCTGTTCCGGGCTCAGGCCAAGGCGCGAAAACATGCCGCGGTGGTTGGCGACAAAATCGAACCGGTCCGAATTGGTGTCCTGACGCAGGGTATCGGCCAGTTGCTGGCGCAGCTTCAACATGCCGGTGCGCACGTCTTCCAGCTCGGTTTGCCACTCGGTGCGCAGGGTGTCATCGCTCAACACCATGGTCACCAGCCGCGCGCCGTGATCCGGCGGAAAGCTGAAGTTCAGCCGGTTCAGCGAAGACAGCATGCCTTGGGTCAGTTTGGTTGCTTTTGGCGTGGCCGAAATGGCAATCACAAGGCCGGTCCGTTCGCGGTAGACGCCAAAGTTTTTCGAACAACTCGCCGCAATCAGCATTTCCGGAAAACGCGCCGCCAGCAAACGGGTGCCATAGGCATCATCGGACAGCCCGTCGCCAAAACCCTGATAGGCAATGTCGATGAAGGGCACCGCCCCCTTGGCTTCGATCAGATCGGCCACGGCCCCCCATTGTTCCTTGTTCAGGTTGGCACCGGTCGGGTTGTGGCAACAGCCGTGCAATAGCACCACATCACCGGCCTTCACCCCGTCCAGATCGGCCATCATGGTGTCAAAGCTGACTTCCTGCGTCTGTGGATCCAGATAGCTGTAGGTCTGCGACGGGATGCCCAGATTCTTGATCATCGCCGGATGGTTTGGCCATGTGGGGTTGCTCATCCAGATGGTGGCTTCTGGGCTGGCTGCCTTGATCAGCTCCAGAATCTGCCGGATCGCGCCGGTGCCCCCGGGTGTTGCGGCAAAGGCCAGACGATCGCGCGCAACCGCATCCCCCAGCACCAGATCGGCCATGGTCGAATGAAACCCGCCATCCCCGATCAGGGCGACATATTTCTTGGTGGTTTCCTGTTCCCAAAGCTGCTTTTCCGCGGTTTTCACCGCCCGCATGATCGGGGTGTTGCCCTTGGCATCCTTGTAAACGCCAACGCCAAGGTCGATCTTGGTGTCGCGCTCATCGGCACGATACAGACCGGCCAGCAACATGATCTTGTCGGGGGCTTGTTCTTTCAGGGTTTCGAACATGGCTATCTCCTAGCTCGTTTCTATTTTCAAATCGTTATACATGCCCCACTCGGACCAGGAGCCGTCATAAACGGAATGGTCGCGGTGCCCCATGCGTTCCAGCGCCAGATCCAGCACACAGGCGGTCACACCGGAGCCGCAAGTGGTGATAATCGGGCGCGACAGATCAACACCGGCGGCCTCGAATATCGCCTTGAGTTCGGGCACCGGTTTCATGGTGCCTTCGCGGGTGACCAGATCACCGTGATAGACGTTTTTGGAATTCGGGATATGGCCGCGGCGCAGACCCTCGCGGGGTTCTTCTTCGGCACCGGAAAAACGGGCAGGGGAGCGCGCATCGACGATTTCCGCCTGCTTGAGCTTGGAGGCAAGCGCCACCTGCGTCACATCCTTGATCAACGAAGCATTGCGCCGCGCGGTCATGTGGCGGTCACGGATCACCGGCGGCATGTCCTCGCAGTCGTAGCCATCGCGCAGCCATTTCATCAGCCCGCCATCCAGCACCGCCACATCCAGCTGCCCCATCAGGCGGAACATCCACCACACGCGCGGCGCCGACAGCATCCCCGCGCTGTCATAAACCACCACGCGGTGGCCATCGCCAACACCCAGCTTGCGCATGCGGGACATGAATTTTTCCAGCGGCGGGGCCATATGGGGCAATTCCGAATTGCTGTCTACCACATCGTCAATATCAAAGAAACGCGCGCCGGGAATGTGGCATTCCTCGTATTCTTCCAGCGGGTCGCGCTGGGCCACGGGCAGATACCATGATGCATCCAGAATGCGCACATCCGGCGCATTCAGATGGTCGGACAACCATTTGGTGGAAACGATGGTTTTGGAATCGCTGTAAGACATAAGAACTCCCGTAAATCACTGTTGTTTTCGGCTTATCCCCGCAGGCCCCGTATTTCAAGCACCCATGCACTTCAGCCGTTGGCGTGAGGCAAATAGCCCACTCTGATGCCCGCTCACCCCTGCAGTTTTCGCCAAGCGGCCATATAATTGCCCGAATTAGAGTCCATTTGGACACAGAGAGCCGCCTAAAAGCAAAAAACAAGAGCAGGGCGATTCACGTAAACGGGCAAATTTGGCATGAACAGGCTATGACAGGCACACATCCCTATCGCTCCACGCTGATTGTGTTGGGCATTTTTATTCTTTGCGCCGGACTGGCGGCAATGACCGCATCGGGTGAAGACATCTGGTCGCAGATTGTCATGCTGTCGATTGCGCAAGTGGTGGTTTTGCTGGCTTTGTCGCTGGTGAATTACACCCTGCGCGCGCTGCGCTGGTATGTGTACACCCGCGCCATTGGTGTCGATCTGGGCCTGTGGCAGGTGTTGCGCCATTATCTCGGCGGTTTTGCCCTGACCATGACCCCCGGCCGGCTGGGCGAGTTGGTGCGGGTGCGCTGGATCGCCAGGGAGTCCGGCGCAAAAATGGAACGCACGGCCCCGCTGGTGCTGATTGACCGCGCGGCCGATCTGGCCTCCTCGGGCCTGTTGCTGGCCTTTGCGCTGATGACCATGGCCAGCGGCTCGATCAAGGGCGGGGTGCCGGTGGCTATTCTGGCAGTACTGGCGGCGGTTGTGGCCACGCGGCCACGGCTGTTTCGCTGGATTGTCACCCGTTTCTGGAAGATCATCGGCCGCAAACCGCGCCTGTTTGCCCGCCTGCGCAAGGCGTCTTATTCGCTGGTGCCGTTCTCACGGCCTGCAATCGCGGTGCCGGCGCTGGCGCTGGGCTGTGTGGGTTGGTTCGCCGAGGGCTATGCCTTTTATCTGTTGCTGGACTGGATGGGCGCGCCGCTGCCGGTCTGGACCTGTGTCGGGATTTTCGTGTTTTCCATGATGAGCGGCGGCGTCACCGGCCTGCCCGGCGGGGTTGGCGGGGCCGAAGCCGCCATGCTGGCGCTGCTGACACTGCAAGGCGTGCCGCTGGAAATCGGCATTCCGGCCACCGCTATCATCCGGATTACCACTTTATGGTTTGCAATCGGGCTGGGGCTGTTGTTCTTCCCGATTGCCGAAGCCGCTGCTCAGAGGGCATCAAATGCGTTGGAATGAAATCGACTATACCGGCTGGGGTCGGGTACAAAAGGCCCGCGCAAAAATGGCGCGGCCTGAAAAGCCGTCAGCCTTGGCAGGGGTTTTTGAAGAAGGACCGGCACCGGCCATCGGGGCCTTGCGTTCCTATGGCGATGCGGCCTTGAACGATGCGGGCAAGGTGGTGAATATGACCCGCCTTGACCGGTTCATCGGCTTTGACCCTGAAACCGGCGTGCTGGAGGCCGAGGCCGGTGCCACCATCACCGATATTCTGTCAACCTTTGCGCCAAAGGGCTGGATGCCCGCCGTGATGCCGGGCACCGGCTTTGCCACGCTGGGCGGCTGCATTGCCAATGATGTGCATGGCAAGAACCACCACGGGGCGGGCAGTTTTGGCGAGCATGTTTTGTCGATTGATCTGCTGATGGCGGATGGCGAAACCCGCAGCCTGACGCCCAAGGACAACAAAAACCTGTTTCGCGCCACGGTTGGCGGTGTCGGGCAAACCGGCGTGATCCTGTCGGCGAAAATTCAAATGCAGCCCTGTTCCTCGCGCCTGATACAGGTGGATGAACGGCGCGCAAACGGGTTGGCCGAGTTTATGGAGATGTTGAAAAACTCCACCGCCACCTATTGCGTGGGCTGGATCGACGCCACCGCCAAGGGCGACAATCTGGGGCGCGGTATTCTGGAAGAGGCCGAATTGACCTCCTCGCAAATGGCCCCGAAGCTGCGCAAATCGCGCCGT
>JALWOO010000641.1 GCA_027083485.1 Amylibacter sp.
GCAATCCGGATACCTGGCGGGAGGCGGGCGAAATAGGTGCCAATGTGTTGCCGCAGCTTTTGGGGCAAACCATTGATGTGGTGGCGGACCGTATCAAGATCTACCATGATGCCCTGCGCAAAGCCGGCCATGATCCGGCAAATTTTACCGTGACCATGATGTTGCACAGCTATGTTGCCGAAGATCGGGACGTTGCCCGTGAAACCGCACGCGGCCCGATGAAATCCTATATGGGGGCTGCTGCTGGTCTGATCCGCCAATGCGCATGGGAATTCCCCGCCTTCAAGCGTCCCAAAGGGGTTAAAAACGCTTTTGAAATCGATCTTGCCACCTTGGGCGAGGATGAAGTTGACGGCATTCTGGAATACGCGTTTGAACGTTATTTTGAAACGGCAGGGCTGTTTGGAACCAAGGCCGATTGTTTACAGCGGGTGGAGCAGCTCAAGGCCATTGGCGTTAACGAGGTTGCCTGTCTGATTGATTACGGCATTCCGGTTGAAAAAGTACTGGAAGGGTTGGTGCCTTTAGCCGAAGTTCTGGCGCTTGCCAATCAGCCCACCGAAATTGCAGCGGATGATTTTTCGATCGCGGCGCAAATTCAGCGGCACAATGTAACCCACCTGCAATGCACACCAAGCATGGCGCGGATGTTGATCAATGAACCAACGACCCATCGGGCCTTTGGCCGGTTGCAGCATTTGTTGATTGGCGGCGAAGCCTTGCCTGGCGAGCTTGTCAAAACCCTGACGGGCGTTACCACGGCCGCAATTGAAAATATGTACGGACCGACAGAAACCACGATCTGGTCATCAAGCGAGACAGCAATCGCCGGTGATGGTCTGGTGAATATTGGTACGCCGATCGCAAATACCCAGATGTATGTGCTTGATACCGATCTGAATCCGGTCCCTATCGGGGTGCCCGGTGAATTGTACATTGGCGGGGACGGTGTGGCACGTGGCTACTGGCAACAAGAGGCGCTGACAGCGGAACGTTTTTTGCCCAATCCCTTTAAGGAAGGCAGAATGTATCGTACCGGTGATCTGGTGTGTCGCCGCCCCGATGGCAAGATTGATTTTCTGGGTCGTGTTGATAACCAGATCAAGTTGCGTGGCCATCGGATCGAGCTGGGCGAAATTGAAACCGCTTTGGAAAATATCAATTCCCTGAAACAAGCCGTCGTTGTGGCGCGGGAAATGAATCCGGGTGATACGCGGTTGGTGGCCTACTTCGTGGCGGACCATCCGCTGACGGATGCGGATTTGCGGTCCCGTTTGGGCGACAGCCTACCGGCATATATGGTACCATCGCATTTTGTGCAGCTGGATGCTTTCCCGCTGACGCCAAACCGGAAGGTGGACAGAAATGCCCTGCCCGCGCCGATGCTTGCGGCCAAAAACACGGCAACAGCCACGCCAAAACCGGCCGCGCAAAATTCTGTCGAGGAAAAAATAGCGCAGGTCTGGACGCGGATTTTGGGCGTGCAGAATATTGGCTCGGATGATAATTTCTTTGATCTTGGCGGCCATTCCCTGCTTGCGGTGCAGGCGCATCGGGAAATCAAGGCAGATCTGGGCATAAGCAAGCTCAGCATTACCGACATTTTCCGATTTCCGGTTTTATCGGCACTGGCCGCGCGGTTGAGCGAGCAAACCGATACGCCAGCAGAGAAAAAACCGCAGGTGGATGTTGCCCATCAGGCGCAGCAGCGCAGTGATGCAATGTCAAAACGGCGTGCAATGCGTGCGCGCCGCGGAGGCACCGGATGATCCACGCCAAGCCCCAAAGCAGCATTGCTAATCTGGCACAGCTGGCACAAAAAATTCTGCCTGATAATGTGTCTTGTGCCACAGGTGATCCATTGTGTGCGGGTGCTGAGTTGCACCCGCTGGAAATGGCGTTTGCAGAAAAAATGTGTGCGTCCCGTCGGGTTGAATTTACCTGCGGGCGCACAATTGTACGGCGGGCCATGGCCCCGCTTGGCCATGGGGCCGCGCCGGTTTTGATGACCAGGGACCGGGCACCGGTTTGGCCGGAAAACATTGTCGGAAGTCTTTCACACACATCAACGGCCTGTATTGCGCTGGCGGCCCCTGCTCGGGAATATGTATCGCTTGGTGTGGATCTGGAAACGGATGAACCGCTGGATGAAGACCTGATTGCGGAAATCTGCAATAATGATGAAAACAGGTGGCTGTTGCAGCAGCCAGAGGATAAGCGTGGTCAACTGGCACGCTTGGTCTTTAGTGCCAAAGAAGCGGCATACAAAGCGCAATACCCGCTTAGCAAAACGGTTTTCGGGTTTGACCGGATGTCTGTTTCCTTTGATTTCCCCAAAGGGACATTCAAGGCCAAATTCGTCAATGCTGTTGGCGGATTTCAAAAAGATCAGTATTTGAACGGGTGTTTTCAGGTTGACGGGGGCTTCATTTTGACTGTGATCGCCTTGTCATCCTGCGACTGGAAAGGATAAATCATGGACCTTGTCCAGACAATAAATGAAACTGTAAATACGCTGTTGCGCCGGATTCCGGTTTGGGGGCCTGTTGCGGTTATTGGCATTGTGGCCTCTGTATTCTATGCGTTCTCGCTGCCGCGTTTGTATGAAACCACGGCGGTGATCCAGATTGGCAACTCGAAACTGTCGGATCAGGTAAGTTCCCAAAATGCCGGAGCATCGCTGGCGCAATACTTGCGTAAAATCGAACAGCGGATTATGGCGCGGGATAATGTGCTGGAGATCATTGCCAAGCATGGCTTGTTCAAAGATGGTCCGCCCCTTTCGCCAATAGATCAGGTTTTGGCTCTGCGTAAGGCGACACGGATTGAACAGATTACAGATCCGGGTCAGGCATGGCACCCGGATGCGGCCCCTTCCGCGCTTACGGTGACGGTGCGATGGGGTGATCCAGAAATGGCGGCGGTGATTGCGAATGACTTCGTTAACCGTGTGCTGGAACAAAACCGTTCCGAACGCCAGCAGAGCGCCAACCGCGCGCTAAGCTTTTTTGACAGTGAAGAACGCCGCATTGGCGCAGAAATAGCCAATCTGGATTCCACAATTGCAGAATTCAAGCGCCAGAATGCGGCGTCTTTGCCCGAGGTATTGGCAAACCAGCACGAAAAACTGGTGGCATTGGAAGCGGCGCTTTTGGGGGTCGAACAGCAAATTGTCGAGCTGAACAACTCCAAGGAAAAACTGCGCAAGGTCGATTTGGAAAAAAAGCTCCGCCTGGCAGAGGACCAGCGCCAGTTGATCGAGGCGCGTCGTGCCGAAATCCAGATGGCATTGGACCGCGCCCCGCAGGTGGAAAAAGAATTCAACATTTTACAACGCAAACTGCAACAACTCGAGGATCAGTATGCGGTGATAGGGCGTAATCGCTCGGAAGCAGAGATCAACCAGATTCTGGAAACAGATCAGCAATCCGAACAGCTCTCGGTTCTGGAAACCGCTTTGGTGCCAGAATATCCGGTTTCCCCCAACCGCAAGAAAATCGTGGCGATCGGCGGGATAATAAGCCTGCTGGTGGCGGGGGGGCTTGTGTTGCTGTTAGAGCTGTTAAATCCGGTAATCCGGACCTCTGCACAATTGGAACGTCAACTGTCCATAACGCCGGTCGTATCAATTCCTGTGGTCAAATCCCCACAGGATAAGGTTCGAAAACGACTCTGGCTGGGCCTTTGGACCATTCTTGGTGCATTGGGTGTTTGGCAGTTCATGCAATTTATGAACAGCCGCATCGGTTCATAATTCAACAGAACCTAAAAGGCTCTGTCCCTAAAACAACCGGCTGGAAATGCTCTCGTCCTGATTGAGAATAACACCGAGCAAGGGAGTCTGATCCCCGAGAATTTTTTCGGTTTTGCGGATGTCGGCGGCTTTTGTTTTACCGCCGCCGATCACCAGAAGAACGCCATCTACCTGAGGCAGGAAAGACAAAACATCATCGTGTTTCAGGACAGCAGGCAGGTCGTATAAAATCACATCGGGTTCCAGCTCGTGACCCATGATTTCCAGAGTTTCACGCGTGGTATTGCGTTGCAATAATTCTGCTGCATTGCTTTCCGGTTTGCTGTTCAGGCCGATGATCAAATTCTGGCCGATTTTACGCAGGAACTCGTGTTCGCGCATTTTTCCATCAAGGTAATGGCGCATCCGGTTGTGGGCAGGAACGCCCAGAACATTGGCAATACCCGGGTTGCGCAGGTCCAT
>JALWOO010000642.1 GCA_027083485.1 Amylibacter sp.
TCGGCAATCAGCAAGCGCGGCTCGCAGGCGAGCGCCATGGCGATCATCACGCGCTGGCGCATCCCGCCGGATAATTCATGCGGGTACTGGGTCAGGCGGCGTTCCGGTTCCGGTATGCGCACCTGTTTCAGCAGCTTGATAGCGCGGGCCTCTGCCTGTGCCTTGTCCATGCCCATATGTACGCGCAGGCCTTCGGTCAACTGGCGGCCCACGGTGAACACCGGATTGAGCGAAGTCATCGGTTCCTGAAAGATCATACCGATTTCATTGCCGCGAATGGTGCGCATCAGGCTGTCGTCTGCCGTTGCCAGATCCTGAACGTTGCCGTCCCCGCGGGTGAAGTTCAGATGGCCTTCGGCAATCTTGCCTCCGCCAAATTCCACCAGCCGCATCAGCGACAGGGAGGACACGGATTTACCGGACCCGCTTTCCCCGACCACACAAACGGTTTCACCGGGATTGATATGAAAAGAGACGTCTTCAACGCCCACGACAACCCCTGCGTTGGTTTCAAACTCAACGCGCAGGTTTTCAATAGAGACAAGTGGTTGATCTAACATGGGCCGGAGTGTGATTAACCACGCGCCCTGTGTCAATTGTTTTGAGCTGTGCCAGAGGGATAATTTTGTAAAAACTTCCTTGACTTATATGGGCTTGGCCGGTCCCATCGGGGCAAACGGGTAACAGGAGAAAACTATGGATCTGGGAATTAAGGGAAAAAAGGCGATTGTTTGTGCGGGGTCCAAGGGGCTTGGCTTTGGTTGTGCGATGGCATTGGCGCAGGCAGGGGTTGATCTGGTGCTGAATGCGCGCTCCGAAGGGCCGCTGGAGGAGGCGGCAGAGCAGTTGCGTGCCTGCGGGGTATCGGTCACGACAGTGGCTTGTGACATTACAACAGAGGCGGGGCAAGCGCAGGTGCTGGCGGCGGCGGGGCCGGTGGATATTCTGGTGAACAACGCAGGCGGGCCACCGCCGGGCATGTGGCATGACTGGGAGCGCGCGGATTTCCTCAAGGCGCTGGATGCCAATATGCTGACGCCGATAATGATGATGAAGGCGGTGCTTCCGGGTATGATGGATCGTGGCTGGGGACGGGTGGTGAATATCACCTCGCAATCGGTCAAGGCCCCGATCGCGGTGCTGGGCCTGTCCAATTCGGCGCGGGCGGGGCTGACCGGCTATGTGGCGGGCACGGCGCGGCAGGTGGCCGGGGCCGGTGTGACGATCAACAACATGCTGCCGGGCATTCATGCCACGGATCGGGCTGTGGCGCTGGACGGGGGCGTGGCGCAAGCGCAGGGGATCACCATGGCAGAGGCCAAGGCCCAACGTTGTGCCACGATTCCGGCAGGGCGTTACGGAACCGCACAGGAATTTGGCGCGATGTGTGCGTTTTTGTGCTCCCAACACGCCGGATTTATTGTCGGGCAGAATATTCTGCTAGACGGTGGCGGGGTGAACGCGACTCTTTAGGCGAGTTTGTAAGGGCGGATGCCTCCGGCGGGGATATTTGGGCGAATTCGAAAGTGAGGGTTTTTATGCCGCAGGCTTGCCGTTTTACGGTGGCGCTGCTATCTGGCACAAAGAGCCTGAGGGAATTGCTTGGGTTTTAACGGGGAGTCGATGACAAGTGACGGCCAGACTGGAATTGCAGAATATCTCGCGGGTGTTTGACGGCACGCCGGTGGTGCAGGATGTGAACTTGCAGCTGGAAGAGGGGCAGGTGGCCTGTTTGCTGGGGCCGTCCGGCTGTGGCAAATCCACGACTTTGCGCATTATCGCCGGTGTGGACCGGCAAACCACGGGCAGTGTGATCATTGACGGGCAGGTTGCCTCGGATGACAAGGTGCATATGCTGCCCGAGCACCGTTCCATCGGGTTGATGTTTCAGGATTTCGCCCTGTTTCCGCATTTGAACGTGGCGCAAAATGTGGCCTTTGGCCTGCGCAAGAAACAGGGGCGCGCGGCGCGGGTGCGTGATTTGCTGGAGCGGGTCAACCTGCAAGGCTATGACAAGAAATATCCGCATCAATTATCCGGAGGTGAGCAACAAAGAGTGGCTTTGGCCCGCGCGGTTGCGCCGCGCCCGCGGGTTTTGCTTATGGACGAGCCGTTTTCCGGCCTGGACAACCGGCTGCGCGATGACGTGCGCGATGCCACGCTGGAGCTGTTGAAAGCCGAAGGCACGGCGGTGTTGCTGGTGACTCATGATCCCGAAGAAGCCATGCGCATGGCCGATATGATCGCCTTGATGCGGGACGGAAAGATCGTGCAAATGGGCGCGCCGTTCAACATTTACAATGCGCCGGTAGACAAGGCGGCGGCGGCTTTTTTCTCGGATATCAATGTGGTGCCGGGCAAGGTGACCAACGCCTTGACGGATTCTCCTTTTGGGCAGTTTCTGGTGCCGGGGCTGACCAACGGGGCCGAGGTGGAGATTGTGATCCGCCCCCAGCACCTGAAGCTGGATTTTGATCGCAACGGCAAGGGGCCTCTGCCAACCCCGCAAGACGGGGTGCCGGCACGGGGAATCGTTGCCCGCTCGCGGTTTTTGGGGGATCACTCTTTGGTGGAATTCGACATGGATTTTGACTGCTCGCGGTTGCGCGTTGTGGTGCCCGGTGTGTTTTTACCGGAAAAAGGCCGCGCTTTGTGGTTGTCGATGCGTCGGGACCGATGTTTTGTGTTTCCCAAGACGTGAGTCGCGCTAAATAGCTGTTTAGACCTTAAAATCTGTCAGGGTTATTGGGTATAAACTGCGAAAAACCGCCCAAAAACTGATCTGGCACCGGATTAGGGGTTTGAACATGGTCGGCAAAAGCAATATGTCTGTGGCCGATGGATACGTGATCGGCGCGGATGCGCCTTATGGGAGAAAACCAAATGATGACACCGATGTTTATTCAGAACGTAGGCCCGATGGGCATGCTTTTGATCGCAATTGTTGTGCTGGTTCTGTTTGGCCGGGGCAAAGTTTCGGGTTTGATGGGCGAAGTCGGCAAGGGCATCAGCTCTTTCAAGAAAGGTGTTTCCGAAGGGAAAGCCGAGCTGGAAGAAGCTGAAAAAGAGGCCGCTGCAATTGCTGCCAAGGATGTGACACCGGAATCCGAAAAATCCTGATACCTTTTACTTGATCTGATCGGGCGCACGAAATGTTTGATATTGGCATGTCAGAAATGGCAGTTGTTGGCGTTGTGGCGCTTATTGTTGTGGGTCCCAAGGACCTGCCGGTGATGTTTCGCAAGGTTGGCCAGTTTGTTGGCAAGGCACGCGGCATGGCGCGGGATTTCTCGCGCGCTATGAACGATGCGGCGGATAGTGCCGGGGTCAAGGATGTCACCGATACATTGAAGCAGGCCTCCGATCTGTCCACAAAAGGCCTGAAGGATGCGGCAAAGGGGTTGGCCGATTATGATGTTACCCCCAAGGATGGATTGTCGGCTGTAGAGGCCGCCAATGAAGCCGCCGAGAAATGGCCTCCCGAGGATATTTTTGCCGCAGATGAGGATCTGGAAGAGGTCGCCGCCACGGTGACCAAAACGCCGGAACCTGCCGTTGACGAACCAACCGAGGCCAAAACATGAGTTCCGATTCTATAGACGACAGCTCGGCACCGCTGATCGAGCATCTGGCTGAGCTGCGCAGCCGTTTGATCCGCTCGGTGCTGGCGTTCACAATCGCCATGCTGGCCAGTTTTGCTTTTGCAGAACCGATGTTGAATTTTCTGGTGGAGCCGATTGCGGAAATCATGCGCCAGCGGGGCCAGAACCCGCAGCTGATTTTCACTGCGCCGCAGGAAAAATTCTTCGTGCTGTTCCAGATATCCATGCTTGCGGGGCTTGCGTTTTCCTTTCCTGTTATCGCGTTTCAGCTCTGGCGGTTTGTGGCACCGGGCCTGTATAAAAACGAACAGGGCGCGTTTTTGCCGTTCATGATTGCCTCGCCGGTGCTGTTTGTGATGGGGGCGTCCTTTGCCCATTTCATTGTGACGCCGCTGGCGATGAATTTCTTCATCGGGTTTGCCGATATCATTCCCAGCTTGACGCAAATTCTGAGCGGGGGAGAAGTGTCCGATATTGCCGACACGGAGGTCAAAACCATTTTCCTTGGCTCGGTCAAGGAATCGCTGGCGATTACGCTGAAGTTCATCTTTGCTTTCGGCCTGTGCTTTCAGTTGCCGGTTTTGCTGACCCTGATGGGGATGGCCGGGCTT
>JALWOO010000643.1 GCA_027083485.1 Amylibacter sp.
CCATGGCCAGCAAAGAAGATATCCTCAAGGCATTGCAATACACCAGTCTGGTCGACACCAAAGTCAACCGCCTGATTGAAGACACCCCCGAGGGCGTGGGTGCGGTGAAAACCATCACCTATCAATTTGCCGGCACCAGCCAGCCTGCGGATTTCTTTTCTTACGGGCGCAGCGGCTGGACCGACTTCAGCACCAGTGACGAGGCTGCTCTGCTCAAGGCCATGGCCCACATCGAAAGCTTTTTAAATGTGAAATTTGTTGCCGCAGACGCCGGCGACACGGACCCTGACCTCAACCTTGGGAAAATCTACATTCCCGGGGCCACAGAAGGCACTGCCGGTTATCAGGCTGACACTGCTATCGTTGATATTGATGCAGATCCGGATGTGGTCGTAAACCAGACACAGATCACCCGTTTTGACAGCTTTGCCTTATTTGACAGCACCCTTGATCTGGATGCCTCCTATAGCCGTGTGTTGCAGGTTTTAGGCCATGCCATGGGGCTGAAAAATACCTTTGTGGGCGAGCCTGTGCCCGAAGGTACCGACAACCATAAATACACCATGATGTCCAATCAGGTGAATCCGGATACCGGCGAACCCGGCGATGCCTACGGGATTTACGATATTATCGCGCTTCAGGATTTGTGGGGCGCGGTGGCTGCAGGCAATACCGGTGACACGGCTTACAAAGGGACGTCTGCCGATACGCTGAAAGTGGTGAATGACGGCGGTGGCAAAGACATCTTTGATGCATCGTCCCGAACCGAAACGGTGACACTGGATCTGCGCGAGGGAGCGTCTTCTGTTTTTGATGCGGATCACGAATTGCTGATTGCCTATGATACGGTGATTGAAAACGCCCGTGGCGGCAGTGGTGATGATCTGATTGACGGCAATGCCAGCAAAAACGTGCTGGTCGGCCTAAAGGGCAAGGATCATATTTTCGGGCATCAGGGCAATGACACCCTGCGCGGCAACAACGGCAATGACACGTTGAACGGCGGGGTTGGCAAAGACCTGCTTCAGGGCGGGCGTGGCAATGACCGTCTGTTTGGCAGCTTTGGCAATGACACGCTACAGGGCGATTTTGGCAATGACATTATCAATGGCGGCGTCGGGGACGATATTTTGACCGGCGGCAGCGGTGCCGACCGGTTTGAATTCAAGGACGGTTCGGGCACGGACAGGATCACCGATTTCGAAGACGATACCGATGTGTTGAAAATCCTGCGCAGCGATGTTTCCAGCGTAAGTGATGCCCTGTCATTTGCAGCCGATGTGGGGGGAAATGTGGTGTTTAGCTTTGATGATGGTTCCGAAATCACCGTTACTGGCATGACAATTGCCAATCTGGGCAACGACATCATTATCGCCTGATTACCCCCTCGGCAGAACCAACAAAACCGGAGCAAAAACATGGCAACCCAAACAACAATCATCGAAAGTATGCTTTTTGGCGGACTGGTTGGCAAAACCATGAACACAACGGCACAGGCCCGTGAGGTTGTGACCTTTCAGTTTGCCGGCACCTCGGAACCCGCCGATTTCCCCGGCAGCACGAGCTATACCGGCTGGACCAGTTTTACCGCTGCCGAAAAAACCGCTCTCAGGGCGGCAATGGACCACATCGAGACCTTCCTGAACGTTTCTTTTGTCGAGGACACAGCTACAGCCGACCCGATGATGAATGTGGCCAAGATCGACATTCCCGGCAGCACTGCCGGCTATGGCGGCTATGCCTCGCAGTATTACGCCAGCGGCGAAATCACCAAATATGATAACTACGTGCTTTATGACAATGGTCTGGACCTGAGCAGCCAGACAAATCTGCTGCTGCACGAGCTTGGCCATGCCATGGGGTTGAAGCACACCTTTAGCACCCCCAGCGTTCCGAACGGCACCGATAGCAACAAATATTCGGTGATGTCCTATTCCGCAAATCCGGACACCGGACAGGATGACGATTCAATGCAGCTCTATGATGTGCTGGCCTTGCAGAGCTTTTGGGGGGCGGCCGATTACAACGCCACGGATACCACCTATACCGGCCCCCGCGATCAATATGTGGATACCGTTTGGGACAGCGGCGGCGTTGATACATTCGATGCCTCTGCCAGCACGACCGGCGTAATTCTTGATTTGCGACAGGGGAAGTTTTCAACCTTTGGCAATTATCAGGATGTGGTTGTGGCCTATGGTACAGTGATTGAAAATGCAATCGGCGGAGACGGCAAAGACATCATTCGCGGCAACTTTGCCAACAACCACCTGTCCGGTGGCCTGTTGAAAGACGTCATTCGCGGCAAAGCCGGAACCGATATTATCAAAGGCAACAAGGGCAACGACCTGTTGTTCGGCGAAAAAGGCAACGACGTATTAAGGGGCGGGTTTGGGCGCGACCTTTTGAATGGCGGGGCGGGCGCGGATCGGTTGTTCGGTGGCAAAGGCGCTGATAATTTTGTTTTCAAAGGGAAATTCGGCAAAGACGTTGTTAGGGATTTTGCCGACAACGTGGATACACTAAAAATCCAACACAGTGACGCCCCAACGGTTTCTGCGGTGCTCGACCTGGCACATGAGGCCAATGGCGATGTGATTTTCGATTTTACCGACGGGGCACGGATCACCGTGCTAAACACCACGATCCTTGCGCTTACCGATGACATCACGATCATCTAGGGCAGATCGTGAAACGCTTTTGTATAAAATTTCACTTATATTTCCAGCGGAATTTGTTAACCTCCTCTTAATGCGCCGCCAAAGCTTGCAAACCGGCGGCGCGGGCTTGCACGCATTTAAGGGGGTTCCGATTTGTTCACAGGTTTTTCTCGCCATTTCCGCCCTGTAATTGCGGCCGCTTTTGCCATGGCGGCGATTTCCTCGCCCCTCTTGGCACAGGATTTCACCTTTTCCGCCCGCAGTTATGATCAGCTTTTGCTGGTGCCCAACCAATCCACCGGCGGCAACGCGGCCTTGCTGGCAGCCCAGGAGGGCGGCGCCTTCGAGCCTTTGTCCGAATTCAACATTGACGATCGTTACAGGCAATTTGGCGGGCCGGTCTCCCGTCTGACCATGCTGGTTGAAAAGAGCGACGGCACGCAGCACGTTTCCGTTTGCACCGGCAACCTGATTGCACCGGATGTATTGCTGAGCAATTACCACTGCATCCCGGGCATGGAACCCGATGAAACCGTGATCAAGGCCAAAGCCATTTTCGATTACCTGCGGGAAGATCAGGAAGATGCACCCAGCTTTGAGGTGGACGTCACCCCGATTGCCGCCGATTACGACAAGGATTTCACCCTGCTGCGCGTGGCCGGACGCCCCGGCGATACCTTTGGCTATTTCAAGCTGAAGCCGCATAAAGCCAAGCCGAACCAGTCGCTGTTTATCATCCACCATCCGGCCGGCATGCCCAAACGCCTGACCCGTTTTCGCTGCAAGGCCTATGCGCCGCAGCCCTATGCGGATATTTTCTTTCGCCACCGCTGCGACACATTGGGGGGCAGTTCCGGCTCGCTGATCTTTGATCTGGATTTCGACGTGGTCGCCCTGCACAATCAGGGCGGGTTGCACAAGAATTCCAGCACCTCTTTCAATCGCGGTATTTCGATTTTCACACTGATGCAGGATCCGATTTTTCGCCAATACGTTGAAAACCCGTCTGGCGGGCTGATCCCTCCGGATGATTTAAAAAAACGCTCTGATGCCAACGCGCCGGCGAATGGACCGTCTGTTTCAGGGCTTTTGGCCGCTGCCGATCCCGCCAAAGGGGATAGCAATCCGCTGGGAAGCGGGTTTAGCATTTACAAGGATACGCCGCCCGCCATCAGCCATGCGCCGGTGCCGCTAGATCCCGCTGCCCAATGTGATTATGTACCCGAGGGCCGCATCTGTGCTTCTTCCATGTTACCCCCGCAAGGGTCTGGAAAATACAATTACCGCATGGCAAATCTGGCCAGCAACAACGGCCTTGCCTGGGTTGAAAATACAAAAGGCGATGGCCTTGGCGAATGGCTGCTGTTTGAATTCAACGCGGAGAAAACCCTGAACGCCATCGTGTTTCGCAATGGCTATACCCGCACCGACGAAAGTTTTATCAATAACTCGCGAATTGCGGAAATCACCATAGAAACCTCCAACGGCAGCCGCCACCGCGTTGCCCTGAACGATAACGCCGCCGCCCAGCAGCTCACCCTGAC
>JALWOO010000644.1 GCA_027083485.1 Amylibacter sp.
GTTATGCCACGGACCATTTAGCTTTTTCCCCGGATTGTCCAGTCGCTCGAAGGTATGGGCACCGAAATAATCACGTAATCCCTGAATCATATTGGCAGTGCCCCGACCGGTGCGGCGCATGTCAAAAAAGCCGAGCGCGGCGTAAAGGGCCGGCACCGATTGCCCATAGGCGATACCAAGCCCAACGATTTGGCGCAGGGCGGGGGTGGTCTCGATCAGCCGGTCGCGAAACACGGGGGCAAGCGACAGATTGGCATTGCCTCCGGCGTCAAACACATCCGCGATTTCATCCAGAAAGACGGACCGGATAATACAGCCCGCCCGCCAGCCCCGTGCAATTGCGGCCAGATCAAGCGACCAGTCAAAGGCGATGGAGGCCTTGTCCAGCACCTCGAATCCTTGCACGTAAACACAGACCTTGGCAGCAATCATCGCCTGTTCCAGCTGCGCCAGAATGGCGCTTCTGTCACCGGGAATCGGATGGGGGGAGGCCCCGAAAACCCGCTCCATTTCAAGGCGTTCATCGCGCGCGGCGGAAATATTGCGCGCTTCGACGGCGGCTTGCATCATGCTGGCAGGGCTGCCCAGATGCAGAGCCTCGATCACGGACCAGCGCCCGGTGCCTTTTTGCCCGGCTTTGTCCAGAATGGCATCCAGCATGGCCCCCTTGCCCAGCGGATCACGTGCGGCGGCCACCTTGGCGGCAATGTCGATCAGATAGGAATTCAGCGGGCCATCCATCCAGCTTGCAAAAACGTCGGCAATCTCGCTGGCCTGCATCGCCAACCCGTCGCGCATGATGCCGTATGCCTCGGCGATTTGTTGCATGTCGGCGTATTCTATACCGTTGTGCAGCATCTTGATGAAATGGCCAGCCCCGCCCGGACCGAACCAGTCACAACAGGGGGTGCCTTCGAATTTTGCTGCGGCGTCTTGTAGCGGTTGTTTTACCTGTGCCCAGCTTGCAGCGGAGCCGCCCGCCATGATCGAAGGCCCGTGACGGGCACCGTCTGCCCCGCCGGAAATGCCTATACCGAGGAATTGCAGCCCCTTTGCTTCGCAAGCGGCAACGCGGGCCTCGGTGTTGTGGTAGTAGGAGTTGCCAAGGTCGGCAATCAGGTCGCCTTTGTCCAGCAAGGGCGTGAGCATGTCGATCACACTGCCCAGCGGCTTTCCCGAAGGCACCAGCACCAGAATGGAGCGGGGGCGTGGCAGTGTTTCGACGAATTCTTTTACGTCGTCAAATGCGGTCAGATCGCCAGAGAGGTTTTCCGCCTTTCCCTTAGCAACAATTTTCTCGGGTTTTTCCAGCGAGCGATCCAGCAGGCTGACGCTGTGGCCTTTCTCTGCGAGGTTGAGCGCAAAGGCCCCGCCCATTACGCCAATGCCGACCAGTCCCAGATGTGCCATCACGGCCTCCACGGTTTTTGCTTGATAGGACAATCCAATGCCTTTGCCCCTGAAATGTCCAGTATTTTTCGGTAAAATCGCGAATTATTGCGCGGAAGGATTGACCGCAAAGTTATCACCGCTTACGTGTGGGGTATGGCACAAATAGCAAAATTGAAACGGGGGGATTTGCGCGATGCGCTGATCGCCTATGCGATGCAGGCCTGCAAAGATGGCCACATAGAGGTTATGTCCTTGCGACAGGCTGCGCGTGATCTGGGGGTCTCCTCGGGGGCGGTGTATCGGCATTTCCCAGATAAGGATGCGCTGTTTTTCGAAGTGGTGCATATCGGATTTTTCGAAATGCAGGAGGTTTTCCTTGCCATCCGCCCCGAGGGTGCTGTTGCCAAGACCCGCGAGCAGGCGATCGAACGGTGTTTTGCCTTGGCACGCGCCTATATTATGTGGGCCAGCGAGAATACCGCTCTTTGGCATATGATGTTTGGCAGGATCGGGATGATGTGCCGTGAAGAGATGATACAGGATCCGGAATTGATGCGCTATACTGCCTTTGATGTGTCACTGGAGGTCACACGCGATCTTTTCCGGCTGGGTTTGTTGCAAAGCGAACCGACCATGGCCGATATCCGGTTCATGTGGTCCGCCACTCACGGAGCTGCGGATCTGGCGCAATCGGGGGCGCGGCTGGACCATGAAGAGCTGGACCAGATTTGCCACGATACAGCGGTGCGGAATCTGCGGTCAATCGGGTTGGAAGTCGAAACGCTTTAACCCTTCAGCACCCGACCGGCGACGGCATCCAGTTTGGCCACCAGTTTGGGATCGCGATGTTCCGGCTGTGTCATAATCGCGAATTCCAGTGCTTTGTCACAGCCATGTTCGCAAGCATGGTGCTCTTCGCCCAACAATTCCGGCAAGCGCGCCACAAGACCCTTGGCATTGGCGGAATTTCCCATAAGCGTCTGGATGATCTGGTTGATGTCTACCTCGCCGTGGTCTGGATGCCAGCTGTCGTAATCGGTAATCATCGCAACCGAAGCATAACACAGCTCGGCTTCGCGGGCGAGTTTGGCCTCGGGCATATTTGTCATACCGATCACATCACAGCCCCAAACCTCGCGGTACATTTTGCTTTCGGCAAGGGTGGAAAATTGCGGGCCTTCCATGGCCAGATAAGTGCCGCCTTCATGTACAGTAACACCTTGGGCGCGGGCGGCAGTGACGCAAGCTTGCCCCAATCGTCCACAGGTAGGGTGGGCCACAGAGACATGCGCTACACAGCCCGGCCCGAAGAAGGATTTTTCACGGGCAAAAGTGCGGTCGATGAACTGGTCCACCACGACGAAATCACCGGGGGCCATTTCCTCGCGGAAGGAACCACAGGCGGACACTGAAATTACATCGGTCACACCGGCCCGTTTCAAAGCGTCAATATTGGCGCGATAGTTGATGCTGGACGGGGTTTGAATATGCCCGCGTCCATGGCGGGGCAAAAATACCATTTTGGTGCCGTTCAAGTGACCGACCAGCAGATCATCCGAGGGTGCACCAAAGGGGCTTTCTACCGGAATCCATTGCGTATCCTGTAATCCGTCAATTTCATAAACGCCGCTGCCACCAATAATACCGAGTACTGTTTGCATGATTTGTCCCTGCTTCTGTGTTGTGCTTTTATACCGTTCTTCGGGCGTGTGGCCAACTGCCGGTATGCTGATGTGCTAAAACTATTTGAGCAGGGCCTCTTTATTCCGATTTAATTGCATATTTCATAAATTTGTTACATGTGCGTAATTAGAATGATACATTCCGCAGTCTATTTGCAGATGCCCGATGCTGGGTATATGTTAATAGGAGACAGAATATGTCTGTTCACTCACTTACCTTAGCGGCTATTGTTCTTGCGGCCGCGACGCCTGCAATGGCCCGAGATCAAATCAACATTGTAGGGTCATCTACAGTTTTCCCATTTTCGACAACAGTCGCTGAACGTTTTGGCAAAACGACTGAATATAAAACGCCTGTTGTTGAAAGCACCGGCTCTGGCGGAGGGTTGAAACTATTTTGCGCCGGTAACGGGCTGGATACGCCAGATATCACCAATGCATCTCGCCGTATCAAGGTCTCCGAAGTCAAAAAATGCGCCGATAACGGGGTGACCGAAATCGTAGAGGCAACCATCGGTTTTGATGGAATTGTGATTGCCAATTCTTCCAGTGCGGCACAGCTCGAGGTAACACTTCGAGATGTGTTTCTGGCGCTGGCCAAAAATGTTCCGGATGGAAACGGCGGCACAGAGCCGAACCCGTACACAACATGGCGGCAAGTGAATGCGGATCTGCCGGATGTGAAGATCGAGGTGCTTGGCCCGCCGCCGACATCCGGTACGCGTGATGCATTTGCCGAGCTGGCGCTTGAGGGTGGTTGTAAAACATTTGACTGGATCAAAGCCCTGAAGAAAAAGGACAAGCATGCCTACAAAGCCTTGTGTCATACCATTCGGGAAGACGGCGCATATATTGAGGCCGGCGAAAATGACAATCTGATCGTTCAGAAATTGCAAGCCAATCCGGATGCTTTCGGGGTGTTTGGCTATAGCTTCCTTGAGCAAAACAGCGATGTGATCCAAGGGTCGATCGTCAATGGCGTTGCGCCAGAGTTTGAAGAAATTGCCGACGGAAATTATCCGATTGCGCGATCATTGTTTTTCTATGTCAAGAAATCCCATGTCGATCAAATTCCGGGAATTCGGGAGTATCTGGCCGAATTTACCGCCGAAGATA
>JALWOO010000645.1 GCA_027083485.1 Amylibacter sp.
GCGCGCAATCTGGCAGAAAGCGGGCTGGATGTGGTGATTTGTGAAACCGGTCAGGAGGTCGTTCAGGGCGCAGAGATTATTACCACCTGTACGGCCGACAAACAGAACGCCACGGTTTTGACAGATAATATGGTCGGGGCCGGCGTGCATATCAACGCCATTGGCGGGGATTGTCCGGGCAAGACGGAATTGCATCGGGATGTGTTGTTGCGCTCCGATATTTTTGTGGAATACCCGCCGCAAACATGGATCGAGGGGGAAATTCAGCAGCTGGATAAATCCCATCCGGTCACCGAGTTGTGGCAGGTGATGACCGGTCAGGCCAAAGGGCGCAGGGATGCGCGCCAGATCACCCTGTTTGACAGCGTCGGCTTTGCGATCGAGGATTTCTCGGCGCTGCGCTATGTGCATGGCTGTGTGGCGCAGGGGGCGGCGCATGTGGAACTGGATATGCTGGCCGATCCGGATGATCCGCGTGATTTGTTCGGCATGGTCAAAAGGGCGCGAGACGCGGCATAATTCGCGTGACGCGCTGACCCGCTTTGCGTAGGCTTCTGTTCAAAATCTGAACAGGAGCCTTTCTTATGCGATATGTACACACAATGGTCCGCGTGACCGATCTCGAAGAATCCCTGCATTTCTGGTGCGATTTGATGGGGCTGGTGCAGGTGCGCCGCAATGATTACGAGGCGGGGCAATTTTCCCTGATCTTTCTGGCAGCCCCCGACGATTTGCCCCGTTCAGAGGCGGAACATGCGCCAGAGCTGGAGCTGACCTATAACTGGGGCAGCAGCGAAAAATACGAAACCGGCCGCAGTTGGGGGCATTTGGCTTATCGCGTCGACGATATCTATGCGGCCTGTCAAAAGCTGATGGATGGCGGGGTCACGATCAACCGGCCGCCGCGCGACGGGCGCATGGCCTTTGTCAAATCGCCGGACGGGGTGTCTATCGAATTGCTGCAAGAAGGCGATAACCTGCCGCCACAGGAGCCTTGGGCATCAATGGAAAATACCGGCGACTGGTAATGCCCTGCCACAAGCCGTTGCAACTGTAGCATCGGATCGGGGTAGGCTAAATTGAACGGATGAAGATATAGGGAGGTCAAGCCATGACCACATTGGAATTTCTGGCGATGGTTTTTGTCGCGGTCATCGGTTTGATCGTTGCGGGCATTATCGTGCTGTTTGTGATCGACATCACCCAGACCCGCGATGCGGTGCGGCGTAATTATCCGGTGCTGGGGCGGTTTCGCGGCCTGTTCACCAAACTGGGCGAATTTTTCCGCCAGTATTTCTTTGCCATGGATCGCGAGGAAATGCCCTTTAACCGCGCGGAACGCGATTGGGTGGCGCGCGCGGTAAAGGGGCAGGACAATACCATTGCTTTTGGCTCGACCAAACGGCTGACGCAGGTGGGGACGGTGATTTTTGTGAATTGCCCGTTTCCGATGCTGGATCAGGAAGCCGCCCGAACCCGCGCCTTGCGGATCGGGCCTTATTGCCAACAGCCCTATGATGCGCCGTCGTTTTTCAACATTTCGGCAATGAGCTATGGCGCGTTGTCCCGTCCTGCCGTGCGGGCCTTGTCCAAGGGGGCGAAAATGGCGGGCTGTTGGCTGAATACCGGCGAAGGCGGGTTGTCTCCTTACCATCTGGAGGGGGGCTGTGACATTGTTTTGCAGATCGGCACCGCCAAATACGGGGTGCGGGATGCCAAGGGCAACCTGTCGGATGATAAATTGCGCGAGGTTGCCGCAACAGATCAGGTGAAAATGATCGAGCTGAAAATGAGTCAGGGGGCCAAACCGGGCAAGGGGGGAATTTTACCCGGCGTCAAGGTGACCGCTGAAATCGCCGGTATTCGCGGCATTCCGGCGGGGCAGGATTCGATTTCCCCCAACCGCCATCCGGAAATCAACAGCACGGCAGAGCTGCTCGACATGGTCAACCACATCCGCGATCTGACCGGCAAGCCGGTGGGGTTCAAAATCGTGGTCGGGGCAAATGGCTGGCTTGAGGAACTCTGCGAGGAAATTCAAAGGCGCGGTGTGCAAAGCGCACCGGACTTTATCACCGTGGACGGGGGCGATGGTGGCACGGGGGCTGCGCCGATGCCGTTGATGGATAATGTGGGGCTGACCCTGCGCGAAGCCCTGCCGATGCTGTCGGATATTTTGCACCGCTATAATTTGCGCGACCGGATTCGGGTGATTGCGTCGGGCAAGATGATTATCCCCTCCGAGGTCGGCTGGGCGCTGGCGGCGGGGGCGGATTTTGTCAATTCCGCCCGCGGGTTTATGTTTTCGCTGGGCTGTATTCAGGCGATGAAATGTAACCGGAACACCTGTCCGACCGGCATCACCACCCATTCGCCGCATTTGCAAAAAGGTCTGGATCCAACGGACAAGGCCGCAAAGGTGGCAAATTACTGCAAGGATCTGGTGCATGAGGTAGAGGTTCTGGCCCATTCCTGCGGTGTGTCCGAACCGCGCGGCATGCGCCGGTATCACGTGCGGGTGGTGCAGGCGGATGGCAAATCGGTGCCGATGGATGAACTCTATCCCCGTCCGGATGTTTTGCCCCGTTATCGGGACGGCAACGGGGTTACCCGATAGGGGTGCAAATCTCGATCAGAAAACCGTTGGGATCGCTAACATAGGCAATGGTTTGCCCCCAGCTTTGCTGTTTGGGTTCCTGTACCAGTTGCGCGCCGGCCTCTATGGCCTGTGTCAGCGCTGCGGCGACATCATCGGTTTCAAAGGCCAGCTCGAATACCGGATTGGCCGGATCCGCCTTGGCCGGTGATTTGCCCATTTGCGTCATCAACACTATTGCGGCAAAGGCCAGCGTGGTTTGTCCGGTTTCCAGCTCTCCATAATCGCCGCTTTCATGCAGGAACCGTTTTTGCATGCCAAAGGCTGCTGTATAAAAATCAAGTGTGCAGGACACATCTTCTACATAAAGTATGGAATATTTGAATTTCATCGGCTTTCCTGTGGTAATGCCTCTCTTGTAACATTAACCTCGCAAAAGCTTTATTGGCAATAAGGCGGGGCTTTGGCTATTGATGTTCCCAGTTGATCGAGAAGGTATGATTATGGGTAAATTTCTGGCATCACTGGTTCTTGCAACACTTGGCTGGTTTCCACTAGCCAATGCGCAAACCTCTATGGTGGTTGTGGAGCTGTATACCTCGCAGGGCTGTTCATCCTGTCCGGCTGCGGATGTGATCCTGAGCGAAATTGCCGAGGATCGCAATGTGATCGCGCTTGGTCTGCATGTGGATTACTGGGATTATCTGGGTTGGCGCGATGGCTTGGCCCGCCCGGAATTTACCAAACGCCAAGAGATCTACAACGTCGCTCTCAAGAGCCGGTACAGGTTGGTGACGCCACAAATGATTATTCAGGGCAGGGACTATGTTGCCGGTGCCAAGCGGCGCAAGCTGCTGGAATATATCGAAATGCTGCAAAATATGCCTGAAGCGGCCGCCCTGGATATCGAACGTCATGGTTCACAGCTGAAGATTTCTTTGGCACCGGTTCCCGGTCAGAATGTGGAGGGGGCCGTTTTGCATGTGGTGCGGTTTGATCCGTTGGTAAAGGTCGCCATCGAAGGCGGTGAAAACCGGGGGCGTCATATGAAATACACCAATACGGTGACCCGCTGGGATACAATCGCTGAATGGAATGGCAAAGAAGCCGTCGAGCTGTTCTATGATCTTTCAGACGGTGATAATCTGGCCGTTATTGTTCAGGCAAAAGGCCACGGCCCCATTCTGGCGGCGCGGCGGCTGGATTGATCCGCCTGACCCTGGTTTCCCGATTATTGAATGCTGCGCCCGATGGTGCAGCATTTTTGATTCTGACGGGGGCAAAGCCCACAAGGCTCCCGACTCACATTGTCTGATTCCGTTTTTTTCGCCAAATTTATCTGCAAAACCAGGTGAATCTGTGGATAACTCCACCATTTCAGGGGAAGGGGCTGGCTATGGCGAATATCCTGAAAAATTATTAAGTCCCATCGCTGTTTATCCTAACAAATGTTTGAAATAATAACCGTTACAAAACAGGAGTTTAGTATGTTTTTTCTGGAAATTTGCAAAAGTTTCAAAAAAGGGGTTGCGGAGATTGTTTGTAAGGCCTAGATA
>JALWOO010000646.1 GCA_027083485.1 Amylibacter sp.
GCACAGACCCCCCCGTGTCGGAACCAATCCCTGCCGCTGCAATATGAAAAGCAACCGATGTCGCCGCCCCCGAAGACGATCCGCCCGCTACGGCATCATGGTCATTCACACAGGGCGATGTTTCCGTTACCGGATTAAGCCCGAGACCCGAAAAAGCCAACTCTGACATATGGGTCTTGCCCAGGCAAACCAGACCGGCATTGGTGGCGGCCTGTAAAACTTCTGCATCCTGATCCGGTACCCGCCCCTTGAGCAGGGCGGAACCGGCCTCGGTAACGGTTCCGGCGGTGTCAAACAGGTCTTTCCATGAAATCGGCACCCCGTCCAGAAGGCTGGCACGCACCCCGTCTTTGGCCCGTTTGGCGGCGGTTTTTGCTTCTGCCATAGCCCGATCACGGGTCAGGCGGGCATAAATGCGCTTGCTGAAAGGGTGGTTCTCGGCGGCATCCAGATAGGTTTCGGTCAAGGTAACGGGATTGATTTCGCCCGATCCTATTGCGCGCCCCAGATCGCTTGCCGATTGTGTAAGCCATTTTTCCGACATGGTAAAACTCCCGTATTTGTGCCAAAGCCTAACGCGGCAATGGCCGGTGGACAATCCATTAAAAAGGGTCATATTTAGGCCATGAAAACAGATACCGATATTCTGATTGTTGGCGGCGGGCTGAATGGCTCGGCGCTTGCTTTGGCGCTGGGTCAAACCGGCCATAAAGTCATGCTGGTGGACCGCCTACCGGTGGATACCCGCGTGGATGCGGATTTTGACGGGCGTGGCTATTCGTTGGCGCTGGCGTCAAAACGGATGCTCGAGGCTCTTGGCATCTGGGCGCGGGTGGCGCAAAACAGCCAGCCGATACTGGATATCAAAGTATCCGATGGCCGTGCCGGCGAAGGGGCCGCTCCGTGGTTTTTGCATTTTGACCACACCGAAATCGAAGAAGGCCCCATGGGCTTTATGCTCGAGGATCGTTTCTTGCGTCGCGCCCTGCTGGAGGCGCTGGCCGGGGAGGACAATATCACCCATCTGGCGGGGCAGGATGTAACCTCGCACCGCTTGGAACAAGGGTTGATGCGGGCGACACTGGCGGATGGCTCCGAGATCACCGCCCGCCTGATAATCGGTTGCGATGGTCGCGAAAGTCCGCTTGCCATGCGTGCCGGCATTAAACGCACGGGCTGGGATTATAACCAGACCGCGCTGGTCTGCGCCATTGAGCATGAATTGCCTCACAATGGCTGTGCGCATCAGTTCTTTATGCCTGCCGGCCCGCTGGCAATCCTGCCTTTGCCGGGCAATCGGTCCTCAATCGTCTGGACCGAGGAAACCCGTCAGGCCGCCGAAATTGCGGCGCTGGATGATGCGGCTTATCTGGCGCGGCTGCGGCCTGCTTTTGGCGATTTTCTGGGTGATATTTCATTGGCTGGTACGCGATTTACCTACCCCTTGCGCCTGACGCTTGCGCAGAGCTTTGTTGCGGACCGGCTGGCGTTGGTGGGCGATGCAGCCCACGGGATGCACCCGATTGCAGGGCAAGGGTTGAACATGGGGCTGCGCGATGTGGCAGCCCTGACAGAGGTGCTGACCGATGCAGCGCGACGGGGCGAAGACATCGGTTCCCTGCTGGCGCTGGAACGTTACCAACAATGGCGACGCTTTGATACGGCAGGCATGGCCGTGGCAACGGATAGCGTTAACAAACTGTTTTCAAATGATAACCCTCTGGTGCGTCTGGCCCGTGACTGGGGTATGGGGGCAGTGAATGCAACCCCCGCAGTACGGCGCACATTGATGCGACAAGCGGCAGGGCTTTCCGGTGATTTGCCAAAATTGATGCAAGGACGACAGGTTTAACAACGGCCCCAAAACTTGCCTCATCCCGTACGGAGACTGCTCATGTATGTTGTTACCTTTGAACTAACCGCGAAACCGGGATGCCAAGACCCCTATCTGGACATCGCCGCGGAATTGCGCCCTTTGCTTGAAAACATAGACGGTTTCATTTCCGTTGAACGTTTTGAAAGCCTGAGCAATCCGGGGAAAATCCTGTCCCTGTCCTTTTGGCGTGATGAACAGGCGATTGAGCAGTGGCGTGAACTGGAAGCCCATCGTCAAGCACAGCAGAAGGGACGCGAAGACCTCTTTGCCGATTATCGCATTACCGTGGCAGCAGTTGAACGCCAGTATGAATTGAATTAGGCGCAGGGCCTAAAATTCCCGTGCCTCGTCTATCAGCATCACAGGAATGCCGTTTCGAATGGGAAATGCCAGCCGTGCGTTTTCGGAAATCAATTCCTGTTTTTCCGAATCATATTTCAAAGGAGCCCGCGTGACAGGGCAGACCAGCGCCTCGAGCATTTTTCCTTCGGATTTTGTTCCGGTCTGGCTCATTGAACCTGATCTTTTTCATCACCCAAACGCAGGGCGAATTCCATTAGCGTTACCAGCGTTTCACGGCGGGTTTGCAAGGTTGGGGCCTCAAGCAAAGCCTGCTTTTCTTCGGGTTTGAACGGGCACATCATGGCCAGAGAATTGATCAGCAATTCTTCATCTGTGGCTTTCAGGTTGTCCCAGTCCGTGGCCAGTTCGGTTTTTTGGAAAAAACGTTCAAGCAATTGCAAAAAACCGGATCGATCAAAACCGGAATCAGTCTCCACCTTCCCAAGGTCTCTGTGAAAGCTTTCCCAATCCACATCCGCGCGAATGTAAGGTGTAAAGCCGGTATTCTGGGCAATGATGCGAAACCGGCTAATACCTGATAAAGTGATCTGATACCGTCCGTCTGTCGTTTCTTTGAATGATGTCACTCGCCCGGCGCATCCGATCTGATGCAGCTGTTGCTCATCGGTGCCCGGTGGTCCGGGGCGGGGTTGCACCAGACCAATCAGGCGATGATCCGTTTTCAGCGTATCGTCCAGCATCGTCAAATAGCGTGGCTCGAATATATTCAACGGCAGACGGGCGCGCGGCAGCAGAAATATATTCGGCAGCGGAAAAACCGGAATGGTCTGGGGCAGATTTGTCTGGTTAAAGCTGATCAAAGGAAGATCATCGACGAAAGCTTGCGCCGTCCGGTTTTTGCCAGTTCATCCATCGGGCCAAGGCTATCGAAAATCTTGAACAACTGGGTCTTGGCGGCTCCATCGTTCCATTCCCGATCCCGCTTGAACAATTCCAGCAACTGGTTGATGGCCTGTTCCATGTCGCCGCTGGCGGCAAGGCCGGTTGCCAGATCAAAACGGGCCTGATGATCGTTTTCATCTTTTTCCAGCCTTGCCTTCAACGCATCCAGTTCGCCGGCATCGGCGGCATTCGCGGCCAATTCCATCTGTGCCTTCAGGGCTGCAAAAGCAGGGTCTTTGGCGATTTCTTCGGGCGCATTATCCAGAAGGGTTTGCGCCTGCTCGGTATTTTCCAGCGCGAGGTTGGCGCGGATCAGGCCCACATAAGCCCCGACATTGAGTGGTTCCTCACCCAGAACTGCCGCAAATGTTTGTGCGGCATCCTCGTTTTCACCATGTTCCAGCATTTCTTCGGCCACGGCGACCGCTTCGTCCAGACCACCGCCATCGCCACCAAGGGCGGCGGTTTTATCGACGAATTTCTGAATTTCAGACGGGGGCAGGGCACCCTGAAAGGCATCGACCGGTTTTCCATCAAAAAACGCGAATACCGACGGGATTGATTGCACCCGCATCTGGCCGGCGATCATCTGGTTTTCATCCACGTTGATTTTCGCCATCTTGACCTTGCCGCCCGCCTTGGTGACGGCAGCCTCGAGTGCCGGACCGAGGGTTTTGCATGGGCCACACCAAGGGGCCCAGAAATCCACGATTACCGGTACCTCTTTGGAGGCCTCAATTACATCCTCAATAAAGGTTGCTTCGGATACATCTTTTATCAGGTCGCCCGCGGGGGCGTTGCCACCGTTTAGTTCAAGCATGGGGTTCTCTCGTTTTGAGTTAAGTTAAACAAGATGTAGTGATTTCATCGCATGCGGGCAAGGGTCAGGCCCTAAATATCAAAGGTGGCAAACAGCGGTGCGTGATCCGACGGTTTTTCCCAGCCACGCGCTGGACGATAGACGCGGCTGGCATGGGTTTCGCCGGTGATATCCGGAGTGGCCCAGATATGGTCTAGCC
>JALWOO010000647.1 GCA_027083485.1 Amylibacter sp.
CTGCGGACATCCGCCTGATTTTCCACCCAGTCCACCACGCGGGGAAACTGCGCCACCAGTTTCGCCGGCACCGGATCATTCATTGTATGCGCCCGCAATCCCCCCAAGATCACCGCATCAACCGCACAGGGCGCATCGCCCATCAAGTAACGGGTTTGGCTCAATTGCTGCTCGCACGCCTGTAAAATCCGCGCATATTCCGCTTCGCACATGTCTTGTTGATAGGCCGTTTCCACGCCGGTCGCCCGACAAGCCTTTGCCCCCCAAACCGCGATCCCTTTGGCGACGTCCCTGTTGCCCGCCGCCATCCGCAGCGCGGCATCCTTGGCGCAGGCCTCGTAATGCCAGCGATAATGCACCATGGTCCGGCCCAGCCATTCATCCAGAAAATTCTCGATCACATGCACCAGCAACCCGTTCAGCCCGTCGCCAAACATGGCACGATCAGGAAAACGCCCGTCCAGCAGGAACAGGATCGGCGTGGTGTCCCACAAGGCCCAGCCTTCCGGCGTTTCCAGCACCGGAATCAGATGGGTTCCCGCACGTTTGCGCACCGGCTCCAGGGCCTGACCCAGACCGATTTCAACCTTTTCATAGGGCAGGTCGTAAAATCGCAGGGCCGCATCCAGCTTCATCGAAAAATAGCTGAGCGGGTGGCCGTGCCAAACATAGGCTTTGCGCATGGGGGTCTCCGGGTCAGGTCCGGCAATCCGCACCGAACCCGCCCAGTTTGCACCGCTTCGGGGAAATAGTCTACAGCGCCGACACCCGTGCCAGTGCCGCTTTCAGGGTCGCCATTTCCTCGGCCCCTGAAACCAGCCGCGCCCGATTTTCCGCAACCACGGCTTCCGGCGCGTTATTAACGAATTTTTCATTCGCCAGTTTGCGCTCGATGCCGGTGATTTCCTTGGTCAGCTTGTCGATGCCCTTGTTCAGACGCGCCTTTTCGGCCGCAACGTCGATCACATCCGCCAGAGGCAGGCAGAAAGAGCCACCCTCTACCGGAATGGCAACCGCGCCTTTGGGGGCCTGCGTTGCCACGGACAGCTCGCTGATGCGCGCCAGACGCTGGATCATCGACAGGTTGTTGGCCAGAGCCGCCTGCCCCGCCGCGTCCAGATCCAGCCGGATCAAGGGGATTTTCGCCCCCGCATTGACCCGCATTTCCGCCCGCAGGGAACGGATTTTCTCGATCAGGGAAATCACCCAGTTCATTTCCCGATCCGCATCCGCATCAATCAGATCATTGCTGTATTGCGGCCAATCCGTATGCACCAGCATTTTTTCGCGCGGCGCGATATCGGACCACAATTGTTCGGTAATAAACGGCATGATCGGATGCAGCATGATCAGACACTGGTCAATCGCCCAGGCCATTGTCGCCTGTGTTTCCGCCTTGGCCGCCGCGTCATCGCCCTGAAACAGAGGCTTGGCCAGCTCTACATACCAGTCGCAAACCTTGCCCCAGACAAAGGCATAAAGGCCCAGCGCCGCATCATTGAACCGGTATTGCTCCAGCGCCTTGTCCACCAGCGCGCCGGTGCGGGCGGTTTCGCCAACGATCCATTTGTTAACGGTCTGTTGCACCGCTGACGGGTCGAAATCCGCGCTTGGTTTACAGTCGTTCATCTCGGCAAAACGGGCGGCATTCCACAGCTTGGTGCCAAAATTGCGATAGCCTTTGACCCGCTCCATCGACAGTTTCAGGGTGCCGCCAATGGAGGCCATAGAGGTCATGGTAAAGCGCACCGCATCGGCGCCGAATTCGTCGATCATCTCCAGCGGATCAATCACATTGCCCAGGGTCTTGGACATTTTCACACCTTTTTCATCGCGCACCAACTGGTGCAGATAAACGGTGTCAAACGGGATTTTACCGGTAACCTCGAGCTGCATCATCATCATGCGCGCTACCCAGAAAAACAGGATGTCCTGACCAGTGATCAGGGTCGAGGTCGGGAAATACCGGTTCAGCATTTCGGTGTCATTGGGCCAGCCCAGCGTGCCGATAGGCCAGAGACCCGAGGAGAACCAAGTGTCCAGAACGTCGGGGTCGCGCCACATTGGCACTGTGCCGCTCATCCCCAGACCGCTGCCAAGCTTCATGCCGCTAACGGGGGGCTTTTCGTCAAGCAACATGACCGTGCCGCCATAATAGGAGGATGCCATGTTCAGCATCTCTTTCTCGCTGGAGGCGCAGAATTCCTTGAACGGGGCTTCGAAAATGATCTGCTCACCCTCTTTGCGGGGACCATACCAAACCGGAATCTGATGCCCCCACCAGAGCTGGCGCGAAATGCACCATGGTTCGATGTTGTTCATCCAGTGGAAATAGACTTTCTCGCCGCTTTCGGGCATGATTTTCACACGGCCATCGGTGACCGCATCGCGCGCGGGGCCGGCCATTTTGGCGGCGTCCACATACCACTGATCGGTCAGCATCGGTTCCATCACCACCTTGGAGCGGTCACAAAACGGCTGCATGATTTTCTTGTCCTCGACCATGATCATCAGGCCTTCGGCGTCGATATCGGCAATCACCTTTTTGCGGGCGTCAAACCGGTCCAGCCCGCGGTATTCATCCGGCACCAGATTGATTTGCTCGATCTCGTTTTCGTCAAAATCCGCGCCTTCGGAAATGGCCCGCGCGCGGGTGGCGGCGGATTCGTAATCCATGCCGTCGGTGCGCATCCGTGCGCGGGTGTCCATCAACCGGTAGAGCGGAATATTGTTGCGCTTGGCCACGCCGTAATCGTTGGCATCATGGGCACCGGTGATTTTCACCGCGCCGGAACCGAAATCCATATCCGGATATTCATCGGTAATGATCGGAATCAAGCGGCGGTGTTCCTTGGGACCCACCGGAATTTCGCACAGCTTGCCCACAATCGGCGCATAGCGTTCGTCATCCGGATGTACCGCAACCGCGCCGTCCCCCAGCATGGTTTCAGGGCGCGTGGTGGCAATGGAGATATAGTCGCGGGTTTCGCGCAGGGTCTCGTTGCCGTCTTCGTCTTTCTCGACATATTCATAGGTCGCCCCGCCCGCAAGCGGGTATTTGAAATGCCACATATGGCCGTCGATTTCGATATTCTCGACCTCGAGATCCGAAATCGCGGTTTCAAAATGCGGGTCCCAGTTCACCAGCCGCTTGCCGCGATAGATCAGGCCCTTGTTATAGAGATCGACAAAAACCTTCAGCACCGCATCATGGAAGTTTTCATCCATGGTAAAGGCGTTGCGGTCCCAGTCGCAGGAAGCCCCCAGCCGTTTCAGCTGATTGATAATGGTGGAGCCGTATTTCTCCTTCCACTCCCAGACCTTTTCGATAAAGGCCTCGCGCCCCATTTCGGCGCGGGTGGGGCCGCCCTCCGCGGCCAGCATTTTTTCCACCTGCAACTGGGTGGCGATGCCCGCGTGGTCCTGCCCGGGCTGCCAAAGCGTATCATCGCCCTTCATCCGGTGCCAGCGCACCAGAATATCCTGAAGCGTGTTGTTGAACGCATGGCCCACATGCAGCGCGCCGGTGACGTTTGGCGGCGGGATCATAATAGAGAAACTCTCTGCACCCTCGCGCGCATTGGCACCGGCCCGAAAAGCGCCCGTTTCTTCCCATTTTTGATAAATCGCTGCCTCGGCAGCCTGTGCATCAAAGTTCTTTTCCATCGCCATAACCAGCATCCCGTTCAGTGTTGAGCCGCTTATTACACAAGCAGACAGACAAGGGAAACCCCCTTGCAAACCGCGACTGATGGCGCGACAACAATGCCGGGAATTCAAGGGAGAATTGCACATGCCAGCGCCGATTTGCCAAACAGAACTGCCCGTCAAACCCTGGCTTGATCCACGGCTAAGCCGGATGCCCGGGGTGGTGCCGCTTGATTGGCAGGACTGGATCATCCGCGATGATGCTTTTACGGCGCAAATGGCCTATCGCGACAGCTTGCTGATGCAGAAACGCGAGGCGGTTTTTGCCTGCCATGCCAGCGCAGAGGCGGCCGCAAGTGAATTGCAAGCGCGGGTGCTGGCGGATTTACGGCAGGATGCCGGATACAGATTTGACGGCACACGCGTAACCCGCCCTGATGGCGTGGTGGTCGATATAAAAG
>JALWOO010000648.1 GCA_027083485.1 Amylibacter sp.
CATAATAGGCAATCCACTTTTCCAGAAAAAAGTAGTCATCCTTGACCATGGTCAGGGCAGCAGCGGGTTGTTTCAAGGCAATATTCCCTTGTTGCAGGTGGTTGGCGGTATAGTTACGCAGTTCGCCTCAAGGGTCAATCGCGAGAGTGGACCAACTGGCCCTTAACGAAGGTTTTCAACACCATACCCTGCATCCTGTGCCCGTCAAACGGTGTGTTCTTGGAACGGGATTGCAGCTCGAACCGGTTCAGCACAAAGGGGCGGTGCGGATCAAACAACACCAGATCGGCAGGGGCCCCCGCCGTCAGCCGCCCGCTTTTCAATCCTAAGAGCTTTGCCGGATTAAGCGACAGCGCCCGCCACAGAAGGGGCAGTTCAATCACCCCGCTATGCACCAGCCGCAAGGCGGCAGGCAGCAGGGTTTCCAGCGCAACCGCGCCAGAGGCGGCTTCTTCAAAAGGCAGGCGTTTGCTTTCTTCATCCTGCGGGGTGTGCATGGAGCTGATGATGTCGATCAGCCCCGAGGCCACCGCCTGCCCGATGGCAACACGGTCGGTTTCATTGCGCAGGGGCGGTTTGACCTTGAAAAAGGTGCGGTAGCCTTCAACGTCCAGCTCGTTCAGGGTCAGGTGATGGACCGAGGCCCCCGCCGTCACCGGCAGACCGGCGGCCTTGGCCCGTTCAAGGGCGGGCAGGGCGCAGGCGGTGGAAATCTGGTCGATGTGATAACGGGTGCGGGTCATTTCAATCAGCGCCAGATCGCGTTCGAGCTGAATGCGTTCTGCCATCGGGGAAACCGCCGGCAGGCCGAGCTTGCTGGCAAAAGGGCCGGAAGTGGCACAGGCCCCGCGCGACAGTGTCGGTTCCTGAACATGGCCGATCACCAGCGCATTCAACCCCCTGGCATAGGTCAGGCAGCGGCCGAAAATCTTGTTGTCGGTAATCACGCTGTCCGCATCGCTAAAGGCCACGGCACCCGCGTCTTGCAGGAAACCGATTTCGGCCATTTCGCGGCCTTCGCGGCCCTTGGTCAGGGTGGCCATGGGCAGGACATTGACGCGGGCCTTGTCAACGGCACGGCGATGCACGAATTCCAGCACCTCGGGGCTGTCGATGGCGGGCAGGGTGTCGGGGCGAATGACCATGGTGGTTACACCGCCCGCAGCGGCGGCATTGCCGGCTGTGCGGAAGCTTTCCTTGTGGCGTTCGCCCGGTTCGCAGACCTTGACGCCGATGTCGATGATCCCGGGAGCAAGACATTTTCCGCCGCAATCAATCGCATCCGGTGCCGTGAAACCGGCGGGCAGAATTTCGGCAATCTTGCCGTCAATGATCCGCAATGCGCCCAAGGTTTCGCTGCCGGCCTCCGGATCGATCAATCGGGCGTTGGTGAGGAAAAGATTGCTCATGTGTCTGCCTTTTGAATATTGCGCAGCAACCGATAGACTTCGGCCCCCCCGGCGATACGTTCAAACCCGACATCCACCGTATAGGTACCGTTTTTGCCGCGTTTGGTTTTCTTGGCGAAATGGATCGTGGCCGGCTCGCCTGCTTCATAGGTGAGGATGGTGCCCGCATCAATCGGGTAGGATTCCAGTTTGCGCCCGATGACGGGCAGGTCCGTGGCGATAAAGGCACGCTTGTCCGTGAGCGTGTACCACGTATGCCGCCGCCGCCATGCGTTATAGAACGGCGGGCCAATGGCGATGCCAAGGCCTATGAAAAAATGGATCAGGCCGAACATCCAGAAAACACCGCCGCCCTGTGCTGCCGCGATCATCCAGAACAGGGCGAAACCGGCAAAGAACAAGCCAAAGATCAAGGTGAAGAAATTGCCCGGCTTCCATTTAACCGCCCCGTCAGGGCGCCCCTGCCAGAGGATATTCTCGTCGTCGTCAAGGATACCTTGCCAGGCAGCGGGCGTGGTCATTTGAACACTCCGTTGCGGGTGGCCAGAATTTTTTCGGCGCATCCTTTGGGGTCCGCCAGATATTTAATCATGTATTTTTCGCCGTCATCGGTGATGATCTGGGTGGCTGAAAACAGGCTGCGGGCCTGATCAATATCCGCAAGCAGGATAGAGCGTTCCGACGGGCCATAAAGGCGTTTGTCGGTCAGGGTCCAGACATTGTCCATGGCCTCGGAGGCCACATAAAACCAGCGAATAAAGATGGCGATGAACGAGCCGACAATGCCGGTCCAGGGAAACGGGTTGCCCACATACATCAGCCCGCCATACATCAACGCGGCCCCCAGCAGGGCAAGGATCAGGTGCTCACGATTATAGACGCTGCGGTCCGGCCGAATTTCCATAATCACGGTTTCATTTGGCAACGGGGTGACATTAGACAAGGATACCTGCCTCCTGTGATGCTTCACGGCGCGCCTGTACCAGTAATTCCATGGCGGCCATGCGCACGGCGACCCCCATTTCCACCTGTTCCTGAATCACCGAACGATGGATATCGTCGGCCAGATCGCCGTCGATTTCCACGCCGCGATTCATCGGGCCGGGGTGCATGACGATGGCATCCGGTTTGGCATGGGACAGCTTTTCCGCATTCAGCCCCCACCGGTGGTAATATTCGCGTTTTGACGGGATAAAGGCCCCGTCCATACGTTCGGTCTGAAGGCGCAGCATCATCACGACATCCACGTCTTGCAGGCCTTCTTCCATGTTTGGGAATACCTCAACCCCGAAATGTTCTATGCCGCCGGGCATCAGGGTTTTCGGCCCGATCAGGCGCACCCGGTTTTCCATTTTGCCCAGCAGGAAAATATTGGAACGGGCCACGCGGCTGTGCGCGATATCGCCGCAAATGGCGATGGAGAGCCGGTGCAAGCGCCCCTTCGCGCGCCGGATGGTCAGTGCATCCAGCAAGGCCTGTGTCGGGTGTTCGTGGCGCCCGTCACCGGCGTTCAGCACCGCGCATTTGACCTTTTCCGACAGCAGATCAACCGCGCCGGAATGGGGGTGGCGCACCACCAGAAGGTCCGGATTCATCGCGTTCAGGGTCAGGGCCGTGTCGATCAGGGTTTCGCCCTTTTTGATCGAACTGGCCCCCATGGCCATATTCATCACATCTGCCCCGAGCCGTTTGCCGGCAATTTCAAAGCTGGCCTGCGTGCGGGTGGAGTTTTCAAAGAACATGTTGATCTGGGTCAGACCGGCCAGCGTGTCGGTATGTTTATGCGGCTGGCGGTTCAGGGTGACATATTGTTCGGCCAGATCAAGAATGGCGGTGATATCTTCGCGGGAAAGATGTTCGATCCCTAGCAGGTGACGGGCGGAAAAGGCCATGTGAACCCCATATGTTGGCTTGCGGCGGTTATAAACAGGCAGGGCCTTGAGGGCAATTGATGATTTTGCTGCTCAGCAAGGCAAGCGGCGCGCGGGGGACCGCGCACCCTATCTGAATTTTTTAGCATCTGGTCAAGAATGCCATTGCCGATTGGCCTTCTTTGGTGTCTGTTAGGGTATCCTGAAAAGTACCGGAGATACGCTCATGACGATTCCTGCCTGGCATGAAATTGCCCCCCTTCTTGTTGATGTAGCCATGGGGCGCGCGCCCGCCGATACGGTTATTCGCGGCGGGAAGTGGGTGAACGTCTATTCGGGCGAGATCATCGACAACACCGATATCGCCATTGCCAAGGGACGGATTGCCTTTGTCGGGCCGGACGCCAGCCATACGATCGGCAAGGATACCAAGGTGATAGAGGCCGATGGCCGCTACATGGTGCCGGGCCTGTGCGATGGTCACATGCATGTGGAAAGCGGCATGGTAACAGTGACGGAATTTGCCCGCGCGGTGATCCCGCATGGCACCACTTCCATGTTCATTGACCCCCATGAAATCGCCAATGTGCTGGGCCTGAAGGGCGTGCGCCTGATGCATGACGATGCGGCCAGCCTGCCGATCAATGTGCAGGTACAGGTGCCAAGCTGTGTGCCCTCTGCACCGGGGCTGGAAAATGCGGGTGCGGAACTCGGGGTGGAGGACATCAAGGAAGCGCTTACATGGCCGCAGATTTGCGGGTTGGGCGAGATGATGAATTTCCCCGGTGTGGCGATGAATGATCCGAAAATGATGGGCGAAATCG
>JALWOO010000649.1 GCA_027083485.1 Amylibacter sp.
CCTTTTGGATATCGCTTGCTTTTGTTCCGATAATGGCCCTTGCGGGCTGGTATGGCGGGCTGTTTTTGGCATTGCCGCCGGTGTTTGGCTGGTATGTTACCACTTTGCTGGATTTCACCACGGGCCGGAATGAGGAAAACCCCGATCCGGATGCCCCGACAAATCTGTTTTGGTATCGGCTGATTACCCTGATCTGGCTGCCGATACAGATCGTGCTGGTTTATGGCTCGATTTATTATGCCACCCATTTTGACCGGCTGGACAGCACCGAAACCGTAATCTTTATGATGGTTCTGGGTGTTGCAACCGGCTCCATCGGTATTGTTTACGGTCATGAACTGATGCACCAATCCCCGAAATGGGAACGTTTTCTGGGCGATTGCCTGACCACCATGGCGCTTTATGGCCATTTCCGTTCCGAACACCTGCTTGTGCATCACCGCCATGTGGGCACGTCCCGTGATCCGGTCACCGCGCGCTATAACGAAGGCTTTCACCGGTTTTTCCCCCGCGTGCTGATTGGCTCGCTGCTGTCTTCCTTCCGCGCCGAACGTGAAATGCTGGCCCGCAAAGGTCTGCCCTGGTGGCATCACACCAACCCGTTCTGGCGTTATTGGACAATGGAATTTATCTGGCTGTTGCTCGCCTACCTGATAGGCGGCTGGGTTGGCATCGGGTTGTTCTTGTTACAGGCAGGCATCGCGATCTGGCAACTGGAACTGACCAATTATGTGGAACACTACGGCCTCACCCGCCGCCATCTGGGGGATGGCAAATACGAACATGTCAAACCGCACCATTCCTGGAATGCCTCGCATCAGGTGACCAACTATTTCCTGATCAATCTGCAACGCCATTCCGACCACCACTATAAACCGGCCCGCCGTTTCCCTCTGCTGCAAACCTACTCAGAGGACGAAGCCCCGCAACTGCCCTTTGGCTATCCCTTGATGACCATGCTGGCCATGACCCCGCCGCTCTGGCGTCGTTACATGAACCCCAAAGTCCGCGCATGGCGGCGCAAATACTATCCGGATATCGAAGACTGGCACCCCTACAACAAGGCGCTAAACCCGCCACCGGGTTAGCCCCCCATTTCCATTTTCTCTAAATATCCCGGGGGTTTGGGGGCAGCGCCCCCATGAAACCGCTTATAAAACAACAGACCCGCTGGCCACATCAAAAATCAGCTTCAGGTTCAGCCCCACCACAATCACCGTAATCACCCAGCAGGAAACGGTGAGCCAGCGGGGCGCAGCCAGCCCGCGCATTTTACCCTGATTGGCGGTAAACAGCACCAGCGGCACCATGGCAAAGGGCAGTTGCAGGCTCAAAACAACCTGACTCAGCACCAGCAGCTTTGCCAACCCGCTCTCGCCATAATACACGATGGCAATCAGGGCCGGCACAATTGCAATCCCGCGTGTTATCAAACGGCGCAGCCAGGGCGTAATGCGAAAATTGATAAAGCCTTCCATGATGATTTGGCCGGTCAGCGTCGCCGTCACCGTCGAATTCAGCCCCGAGGCCAGCAGGGCAACCGCAAACAGGGTTGCCGCCAGTGGCGCGCCCAGCATCGGCCCCAACAGCGCATGGGCATCCTGAATTTCCGCGACTTCGTATCGACCGGCCACATGGAATGTTGCCGCCGCCAGTATCAGGATCGAGGCATTGATAAACAGCGCAAACATCAGGGCAACCGTGGAATCAATCGTCCCCATACGGATCGCTTCCAGTTTTTCTTTGCGGCTGTCGCCAATCTTGCGGGTCTGGATAATCGAAGAATGCAGATACAGATTATGGGGCATTACCGTGGCCCCCAGTATGCCGAGCGCCAGATACAACATTTGTGGCGACTGGGCGATAGACGCTTGCGGTATGAACCCGCGCAGCACATCGCCCCATACGGGCTGTGCATAGACCATTTCAATGGCGAAACTGGTGAAAATAACCAGGGTCAGCGCGATAACCACCGCCTCTAGCCGCCGAAATCCGCGTCCTTGCAGCCACAGGATCAAAAACACATCCAGTGCCGTTAACACGACGCCAAGGGTCATCGGCACGCCAAATAACAGGTTCAACCCGATGGCGGTGCCGATCACTTCGGCCAGATCGGTTGCAATAATGGCCCCTTCTGCCAGCAGCCATAAAACGAACCCGACAGGCTTGGAATAGGCCTCTGCACAGGCCTGCGCCAGATCCCGCCCCGAGGCAATTCCCAGCCGCAGGGCCAGCGCTTGCAACAGGATCGCCATGATATTGGAGATCAGGATCACCGACAGCAGCGTATAGCCAAAACTCGATCCACCGGCCAAGGATGTCGCCCAGTTGCCCGGATCCATATAGCCGACCGCCACCAGATATCCCGGCCCGAAAAACGACAGGAAGCGACGGAATCCATTCCCCTTGCCCGTCTTGATTGTGCCATGGGATTCCGGCAGTGAAAGCCTGCCGTCTCCACGTTGCCAGTGGCCATTTGGTAAGAGGGTCATTCTTGTTCCATTTAAAATGAGAATAATTCTCATTTGCATTACAAATCTATAACGTCCGTGTCAATGGCTAGGGTACCGTTGCAGCCTTTGATCAAGCTTTTCAGGCTATTTCGGCCGCGTCCGGATTATAGCCAAAAGAGCTATCAAGCAAATGCCTGGTATAGGGATGCTGTGTTTTCATCGCGCGCATGTCCTCGATTGACAGGATCTCTACGATCTCGCCATGCTGCATAACGGCTGTTGCGTCACACATATGCGAGACCACCGCCAGATTATGGGACACCATCAAATAGGTCAGCTTGTGTTCGTCCCGCAAATCCGCGAGCAGGTTCAGCACTTCGGCCTGAACGGATACATCCAGCGCGGAGGTCGGCTCGTCCAGCAGGATCACTTTGGGATCAGGGGCCAGTGCGCGGGCAATCGCCACCCGTTGCCGTTGTCCGCCAGAGAGCTGATGCGGATAACGGAACCGGAAAGACGGGCCAAGGCCCACGTCGTCCAGCAATTTCATAATCCGGTTGTCAATGTCCTTGAACCCGTGCAGCGACAGGGTTTCCCCCAACACCTGATCCACAGAATGGCGCGGGTGCAGCGATGCATAGGGGTCCTGAAACACCATCTGCACCTCTTTGAAGAACGCTTTCGGACGCTTGCGGCCCAGCTTGAATTCCCCGACCTGCACGTCACCGTTCCACGTGGGCGCAAGCCCCATGATGGCGCGCAGAATGGTGGATTTACCGGAACCGCTTTCGCCGACCAGCCCAAAACTGGCCCCGCTTGGCACATCAAAGCTGGCGTTCTTGACCGCGTCCACGCGCGCGTCACCATCGCCGAACCAGACGTTCAGGTTTTTGATATTGATCTGACTCATGTTCGCCCACTCACACTTTCGGCGTCCCGCCATGTTTCATCGCGCTGCAACACTTCCAGCCGCTCGCGCGGCGCATCAATGCGGGGCAAAGACCCCAGCAGCCCGCGCGTATAGGGGTGTTTGGCCTCGTGCAGCTTGCCCGCCTCGCAAATCTCGACCACGCGGCCTGCGTACATGATCAGCACCCGATCGCAAAAGGAGGCCACAAGGTTCAAATCATGGCTGATCAGGATCAACCCCATACCGCGTTCGCGTACCAGCTTGTCAATGATCGCCAGCACCTGCGTTTGTACCGATACATCCAGCGCCGAGGTCGGCTCGTCCGCAATCAGGATTTTCGGCTCGGTCACCAGCATCATTGCAATCATAATCCGCTGGCCCATGCCACCGGACATTTCATGCGGATAGGCTTTCATTACCCGTTCCGGATCGCGGATCGACACCGCGTTCAGCATTTCAATGGCTTTGGCATAGGCGGCCTTTTTGCTGGCCCCCGTGTGAAAGCGATAGATCTCCATGATCTGGTCGCCCACATTCATCACCGGATTGAGCGAGAATTTCGGGTCCTGCATGACCATGGAAATTTCCTGCCCGCGCACGCCCTGCATTTCTTTTTCCGACATGGCCAGCAGATCGCGGCCATTCAGCTCCATCCGGTCGGCGGTCACCTTGCCCGGTTTGCGGATCAGGCGCAAAATCGCGCGGCCGGTCATGGATTTGCCGGATCCGCTTTCGCCG
>JALWOO010000650.1 GCA_027083485.1 Amylibacter sp.
GCATTGGGCAACGAGGTCATGTACATCTGCGCCACGGATGAACACGGCACCCCTGCCGAACTGGCTGCGGCAAAAGCAGGCAAACCGGTCGATGAATTCTGTGCCGAAATGCACGAGGTTCAGGCCAATCTGGCCCGCGGTTTCCGCCTGTCATTCGACCATTTCGGCCGCTCCAGTTCAAAACACAACCACCGCCTGACCCAGCATCTGGCCGGCAAGCTTTATGATGCAGGCCTGATTTCCGAGGTGATGGAAAAACAGGTCTATTCAAATGCCGATGGCCGCTATTTGCCGGATCGCTATATCGAAGGCATCTGTCCGGAATGCGGCTATGATGGCGCGCGCGGCGATCAATGCGAAAATTGCACCAAGCAACTCGAACCCACCGACCTGCTGGAACCGCGCTCGGCGATTTCCGGTTCCACCGATCTGGAAGTGCGCGAAACCAAACATCTGTATCTGCGCCAATCGCAACTGCGCGACCGGTTGCAGGAATGGATCGACAGCAAAACCGACTGGCCGATCCTGACCACCTCCATCGCCAAAAAATGGCTGAACGACGGCGACGGCTTGCAGGATCGCGGCATCACCCGGGATCTGGATTGGGGTATTCCCGTGCAAAAGGGGGACCAGCCCTGGCCCGGCATGGAAGGCAAGGTTTTCTATGTCTGGTTCGATGCGCCGATTGAATACATCGGGGCCACCGCCGAATGGGCCGAAGCCCACGGATATGATGATTCTGCATGGGAACGCTGGTGGCGCACTGACAAAGGTGCCGAAGATGTTCGCTATGTGCAATTCATGGGCAAGGACAACGTGCCGTTTCACACGCTTTCCTTCCCCTCGACCATGATGGGATCGAATGAACCATGGAAGCTGGTCGACTATATCAAGTCGTTCAACTACCTGAATTATGACGGCGGCCAGTTCTCCACCTCCAAGGGGCGCGGCGTGTTCATGAACGAGGCCCTCGACATTCTGCCAAGCGATTACTGGCGCTGGTGGCTGCTGTCGCATGTGCCTGAAAGCTCTGACAGCGAATTCACCTGGGACAGCTTCCAACAGGGCGTAAACAAGGATCTGGCCGATGTGCTGGGGAATTTCGTCTCCCGCATTACCAAATTCTGCCGGTCCAAATTCGGCGAGGAAGTCCCCGCCGGTGGCGAATACGGCGCGGCAGAACAAGCGGTCATCGCCGAAATCGGCAAGCGTCTGGCCGCCTATGAGCAGCACATGCAAGATATCGAGATCCGCAAAGCCGCCGCCGAATTGCGTGCGATCTGGGCGGCGGGTAACGAATATTTGCAGGCCGCCGCGCCCTGGACCCTGTTCAAAACCGATCCCGATGCCGCCGCCGCCATCGTGCGATTCGCCCTGAACCTGATCCCGCTCTATGCAGTGCTGTCAGAACCCTTCATTCCGGACGCCAGCGACACCATGCTAAAGGCCATGAACGCCAAAGGCACCCCCTGGCCCAAGGACGTCGCCGCCGCATTGGCGACCCTGCCCGCCGGCCACAGCTTTAGCGTGCCGGATGTGATGTTCGCCAAAATCAGCGACGACGCCCGCGACGAAATGCAGGCGCGTTTCGCAGGCCGCGGTTAACCCACGGCCAGAACCGGCCCGCTACTCCGCGCCTGCCACATCCAGTGACAGCGCGTGAATCGGGCCGGCCATTTCCTCTTTCAGCACCGCATAAATCGCGCGTTGCTGTTTGACCCGCGACATGTCGGCAAAGGCCGCCGCCCGTATCAAAACCGCAAAATGCGATTGCCCGCCATCAGGGGCACCGGCATGTCCGTGGTGTTTGTGACTTTCGTCAATAACTTCAAGACGTTGCGGCGCAAAAGCCTCTGTGAGTTTCTTTTCGATGATATCTCTGACCAGCATTTATTTTCCCATTACACGAAAAAGCCTCTTGGCGTGATTGCTCAAACAGGTACTATCCGTGATCCGAGTCGACACGTAGCAGGATTTTACGCATGGCAAAAGGTTCGCCTTTCGAATTTGATATTTCAGTCTCCGCCGATAAAAAACGGCGGGCACGAGGACGGCGCGGCATGTCCGGCGCGTTCGAAACTTCCACGCGGCAGTGCGAGCACCCCGGCTGTAGTGAGCCGGGCAAATATCGCGCGCCAAAACATCCGGATATTCTGGATGAATTCAACTGGTTCTGCCTTCAGCACATCCGTGAATTCAATGCAAAATGGAATTTCTTTGAAAACCATTCCGAAGCAGAGATGGAAAAACAATTCGCCGCAGACAAGGTTTGGGAACGCGACACCAAACCATTTGGCAAAAAATCTGTGGAGCAAAAAGCCTGGGAACGTCTGGGTATTGATGACCCGCATCAGGTGCTGGGTGCAAACGCCACCCGCAACCCGGGCAAGGCCGACCCGGCCGCAAGCACCCGTCGCCTGCCGCCAAATGAACGCAAAGCAATCGAGATCCTCGAGGCACGCGATAACTGGACCAAAATCGAGCTGCGCAAACAGTATAAAAAGCTGATCAAGGAATTGCATCCCGATCTGAACGGTGGCGATCGTTCTGACGAGGAACGCTTGCAACAGGTGGTTTGGTCCTGGGACATTATCAAGGCCTCCAAGGTGTTCAAATGATCCGCACCGCATGGATCGCAGCCCTCGTTTTGGCAACTGTCCCTGCTCAGGCGCAGCAAAAACTGTCCAAATCAGAGGCCTTCAAAATCTATGCACAAAAGACCCCGTTCAAAGCCTTTGCCGCGTCCCGTCGCGGCAAAGCATGGGGCATGACCTATGGCGCACATTCCTGGCCCGAGGCTCAACAAAAAGCCCTGGCCCTGTGTGAACGCAACCGGAAATCCGGTGATAGCCACTGCCAAATCATTGATACCAAAGGAAACTACAGCACCCTTCAGGGAAATAATTACTCTCTGAGCGCTGCCGCCAATGCCGATTACGAGCAAAATTACCGGCCAGTCAGACGGCTGCACAAAGCCTTCGCCGTGTCGTCAGACGGCCCATGGGGCTGGTCAACGGGAGCTTCTGAGCAAAGCGCCTCGCGTAGCGCTCTTGCCAAATGCAATGCGCTTGGGGAGGGGCTCGCTCCCTGCCAAATCATTGATCTGGACGGCTATTCACAAATTCGCTGACCTGTTCACGGCGTGTCACAATAACGGGAGAATACCCGCATAGGTTTTGACTTTCTGTATCAGAAAGTTGAGGCTCGTTACTCATCATTCCCAAACGAGCCAATCATGAAAAAACTTATTTTTGCCGCCTTCTTAACCCTTGCCAGCAGTGCCAGTGCCGAGATGATCAAAGTTGCCAGCCCCTATTCGGTTGACGAAACCCTGACACGACTGGAAAAAATCGTTACCGGTGCCGGTGCCAAGGTCTTTGCCCGCGTGGAACATGCCAAAGGTGCTGCAAAAATCGGGCAGGACCTTGCGCCGATGGCCTTGTTGATCTTCGGCAAGCCTCAAATCGGCACCCCCGCCCTTCAGGCCAATCCGCTTAGTGGCGTCGTGCTGCCTGCGCGGGTATTGGGGTATCAGGATGGGGCAGGCAAAACCTGGCTGGTTTATGAAAACCCTGCCGACATGCTGGCCCAATTCGATATTCCAGCTGACGCCAAAGTCGTTCAGACCTTGACCAAGGTATTGGCCACTCTGACAGGCAAAGCCGTTGCAAAGTAATACTTTTGCTATTTCGAATTCGTTCAACTATCCCCGCCGGAGGCATTAAAACTCTTATGCCTCCGGCGGGGATATTTATGACGAATTCGAAATAAGGAGCATTACTCTTTCTCTTGCCACCAATCCACAGGTTTAAGCCTTCCACCGCGCTTCCGATCCAGCCACAACGCCAGTTTGCGAAAGCGTGACAGGGCAAGGCGCAGCCAAAGCCGGTTTCTTCGGAGAGAAAAGTCCCGGTTGAACGGGCAAACTCGCATGCAAATTGCGCAATCCGACGACATTTTTGCCCAGAATCCGAAACATTTTTCTGCGTCAGAGGTCCATTTCCTCACCCCCTGAATGGCCGAAACGCCCCCGCCTTCCTCTGGCTTACCATAAGGAAGCGCCTTGGCGGGGCAGGCATCGGCGCATTTGGTGCAGATAT
>JALWOO010000651.1 GCA_027083485.1 Amylibacter sp.
ACCTATGTGGAGCCGGTAGACGAACAAAAACTGATCCGCGCCGCGATTTCCGGCATGGTGAAATCGCTTGACCCCCATTCCAGCTATATGCCTCCCGAAGATTTCGAGGCCATGCAGGTGCAAACCCGTGGCCAGTTCGGCGGGCTTGGCATCGAGGTCACTCAGGAAAACGGTTTTGTCAAAGTGGTGTCCCCGATTGACGACACCCCCGCCGCGCGCGCCGGTATCGAAGCGGGTGATTTCATCACCAAGGTTGACGGCGAATCGACGCTGGGCATGAGCCTTGATGACGCGGTCAAACTGATGCGCGGCGAAATTGGCGAGGAAATCGTGATTACGGTTGTGCGCGAAGGCATCGACGAACCGTTCGATGTGACCCTGAAGCGCGATGTGATCAAGGTCAAAGCCACCCGGGGCCGCCTTGAAGGCAAATCGGTTGTGCTGCGGATTACATCCTTTTCGGACCAGACCTATGTCAATCTGGAATCCGAGCTGAAAAAGCTGGTCAAAGAGGCCGGCGGCATGGACAAGGTGAACGGCTTTGTCATCGACTTGCGCAACAATCCGGGCGGGCTGCTCAATCAGGCGATTCTGGTGTCGGATGCGTTTCTGGAAAGCGGCGAAATCGTTTCCACACGGGGCCGCAACAGCCAGGACAGCGACCGCGTCAACGCCACGCCGGGCGATTTGGCCGAGGGCAAGCCGATCGTGGTTCTGATCAACGGCGGTTCGGCTTCGGCCTCCGAAATCGTAGCCGGCGCGCTCAAGGATCACCACCGCGCGATTCTGGTGGGCACCCAGAGCTTTGGCAAAGGCTCTGTGCAAACCATCATGCCGCTGCAAGGCGACGGCGCGCTGCGCCTGACCACGGCGCGCTATTACACGCCTTCGGGCCGCTCGATTCAAAACCTCGGTGTGGCACCGGATATTCTGGTTGAATTCCGCCGCCCCAAAGCCGAAGGCGAAGAGGACGACGTCATCAAGGCGCGGCGCTCCGAGGCCGATCTGAATGGCACGATCACCAACGACAGCCTGACCGAAGACGAGAAAAAGCAGTTGCTGGAAGAGCGTAAAGCACAAGAAGAAGCTGCCAAGCGTCGCAGCCGCGATTCACAGCTGGCTTATGCGCTTGATATGCTGACAGGCCTTGCTGTTTTGCAGGGGACAAAATAACACAGAACCAAGGCTGCCGGAAACGGTTTCCGGCAGCCAATTACAGGTATCGCGATGACCCCAGAAGAGATTTCCAACCTGCCTTACCGCCCCTGCGTCGGGCTGATGGTGTGTAACAAAGACGGCGGCATTTTCGCCGGACAACGCATCGACAGTAGCGCCGATGCCTGGCAGATGCCCCAGGGCGGCGTTGAAAAAGGCGAAGAGCCACGCGCCGCAGCCCTGCGCGAGCTGGAAGAGGAAACCGGCATCCCGCCGGAAGCCGTGGAAATCGTGGCCGAGATCGACGACTGGATCCCCTATGACCTACCACATCATTTAGTGCCGAAATTGTGGAAAGGCCGCTATCGTGGCCAGAAACAAAAATGGTTCCTGCTGCGGTTTACCGGCGACGACAGCCTGATCAACATTCAGACCAAACACCCGGAATTCAGCCGCTGGTGCTGGCTGGAACCGCAGGAATTACTGGCAAAAATCGTGCCGTTCAAGCGGGATACCTATGAAACGGTGATCCGTGAATTCCGCGATCAACTGGCCTGACGCGACCTTTTGAACCGGCTGTTTGCCTTGGTTTACGGGGTGATTCCATGTATCCACAGGGGATACATATTCAAAAGGGGAGTTCACCATGGGTTTCATTCGCAATATCCTGACCATCATCGGCCTTGTGGCGATTGCATTGGCGGTTTGGGCTGGCCCGACGCTGTGGAAATACAAGACAGCTTTTGACGGTTTCGACCCCAAAGCGATGGCCGTTTATCAGAAGATGGGCGACCAGCTGGTTGACTCCGGCAATGCTGCCGCTGCCACCGTTTGGAAGGCAAAGGTTGCCGAAGGCCTGACCTTTGAAGAGGTGGACGAATCCATCAAGAGCATTGCCAACGAGCGTAATATCAAAGGTGTTGGTGAATTGCCGCTGGGCGATCAGGTTGCGGCCATGACCGGCAAGCCCTGGCGCAAATTGCAGATCTATCTCTATTGCAACCCGCTGACCGCCGCCAAGATGATCGAACATGATCTGGCCTATGCGGCCTATCTGCCCTGCCGTGTGTCGCTGGTGGAAGATGAAACCGGTCAGCTGTGGATTTACACGCTGGACATGGACATGATGATTTATGGCGGCAAAACCCTGCCACCGGAGCTGTTGAAAGAAGCGCTGGAAGTTAAAGACATCATGCAGGATATTCTGAAACGCGCCGCAGAGGGTGATTTCTAGGGACAGATCCCTAGAACGGGCGCGCCTGCCGGCGCGCTTGCCTCCGGCGGGGATATTTCGGGAAAATGGAAATCCGGCCAGACAAAGAAAAAGCGCGGAGGGGAAACCCGCCGCGCTTTTTGTTCCGGTATGGTACCGCTTATTGCAGGCCGATGGCCTTCAGGATTTTGGTCAGCGGGCAGAAACCTGTCAGGCCGGATTGAAACAGGTTCACACCGACAAAAATCACAAACCAGAGCCAGCTCATGGTGGTCAGATCAAATTGACCGTACATCTGGCCAAGGCCAAGGGCGATCAGAATAAAGGTACCCGCAAGGGTCATGGTCATGCGTTGTGCGTTCATTGGAATATCCTCGTTTGGTGAAGCAGGGAATTACCCCCACATATATAGAATATTGAATACATTGCAAGCCGCGGGTTTCCCCGGCTAACGCCCAAAGGACATCATCCGCGCCATCCACTTTTTCTTGGGCTTGAAGGGGACGTATTGATCCAGCATGGCTTCGACTTTCTCGCCGTCCACGACCTCTGCCCCGTCAAGGACTTCGGCATAGAGGAATTCGGCCAGAGGCATGATCGCCGCCTGTGTTTTTTCATCGGCAAAAATCTGGGTGGCCATGTCCTCCAGATCATCCCAGACCTGTTCGTGATCCTTGTTCCCGCCCAGACCGGCCACAAGGCGGGTCAGCTCGTCAATCCGCGCCACATCCCCGCCGCAGCAGGTGGCGGAATTGCAGGCGAATTCCTCGGCGATCTGACCGCCGAACAGTTCGATAATGCGGATTTCCAGCATTTCGATAAAGGAATCCCAATTGCCGGAAAAGGATTTATCGCTTTTCAGCACTGGCGGGCGCGGCAGCATTTGCACCGACACCACCCGCAACCCCAAGGCCCGCGCCGTCAGCGCGTGACCTGCCTCGTAAACCGCAAGCCGGAAAGCCTGCTCTGCACAGCGCCCCTCCGGAACGGGGCAAACCGGTTCAGTATACATTTAACACCCTTTGTTAGCGGCCCTTTGCAGGCTACTCTGTATGTTCTGCCGACCCTGCGCCTGTGCGCCCTGATGGATCGGTATAGCGATCATTCAGGCTTTGGATGTGGGTTGCAACTGTTTCCCGAATAGCGCGCAGTTTTTTTGCTGCACGCCCTCCCCAGCCGGCGGGTTCCACGCTGAACAGCGAGCGCAAACCGCCGGTGCTTTTCTCAAAGGCGTTGCGCAGGTTCAGTTCCACATGGCCATAGGCAGTGCTGAGCGTCGGCGCAATCCGTTTGGCCACAACACCGCGCACCCAGAAATGGAACGTACCGGCCAGAACCACCAGCGCCAGAATGGAAATGCCCACATCCAGCATATGCCCCTTGAGCCATTCATAGGTGAAAATACCCATGGGCGGGGTCCATTTGAAATAGATCATCAGCCCGGCAATCGCCGCCACAAGTGCGGCCAGCGCGATGCCATCGCCGATCAACACGCTACGGCGCCATTTGGCCTTGGCGGCGCGCAGTTTTGGCAGCACATCATGTTCCAGCTCGTTGGACACGGTTTCCAACATGCTGACGATGCGATAATTGCGTTGTAGTTCTACCTCGTCCATGCGGCCGATGATTTTTTCCAGATCTGCATCGCGTTTGGCCTGAAAGCGCAGTTTCTGGGCTTCGTCCTCGATCGGCACTGCGGCTTCTTCGTTGTAGATGGTATAGAAC
>JALWOO010000652.1 GCA_027083485.1 Amylibacter sp.
CCAGTAAATCGGGGTGTCATGCCAAGCGCCAAAATATACCCGCCGCCTGCCGGTTTGAGCCTCGGCCAGCGTGGCCTTGCGGGCTTCGGGCGGCAGCAGGGTGGACAGGTCAAGCGGTTCGCGCGCGCCGATGACCGAGCAATTCACATTCACCAGATTGGCGCGGATTTCGGCCAGTTCCACATGGAAACGGGCGAAATAGGCGGCCTCGAAACGGGCGCGCAGATCGTCGGGGCTGATGTTCGGGTCATCAATCGGCACCCGTAACAGATGGGTCTGGCCGATGAACTGCATGTCAACGCTATAGAGGCAGCGCACCTCTTGCAGGCGGATATTTTCCCTGGCAATCAAGGCCTCGCCCGCCGCGCGTTGTTCTGCGAAAACCGCGCCGAGGGTGCTGGCGTCCAGTGTATCCAGCGGCGTGTTCAGGGTGCGTACGAAATCATGGCGCAGATCGGCGACCACACAGCCGAGCGCGTTGGTAATGCCGGGCCGGGCAGGGACCAGCACCCTTGGCACGCCCATTTCACGCGCCAGCGCACAGGCATGCAAAGGGCCGGCACCGCCAAAGGCAAACAGGGCGAAATCGCGGGGATCATGGCCGAGGGACACGGAAACCGTGCGGATCGCGCCGGCCATTTTGGTATTGGCCAGCTGGATCACGGCGGCAGCGGCCTGCACCGCATCCACCCCCAGCGGATTGCCGAGCTTTTCGATGAAAACCGTTGCGATATCGTCGACGGATACGCCGCCTTGCACCGAATTCAGCTTGGCCGGATCCAGACGCCCCAGCAACAGGTTGGCGTCCGAAATCGTAGGATCAACCCCGCCACGTCCGTAACAGATCGGGCCGGGATCGGCGCCGGCGCTTTGCGGTCCCACATCCAGCAACCCCGCCGCATTGACCCGCGCGATGGACCCGCCACCGGCCCCGACGGTGCGCACATCCACCATGGGCACGTGAATGGGCATGGCGTATTCGATTTCGATTTCATTGGACACGGCAGGGGTGGCATTCTGGATCAAAGCCACATCGGTCGAGGTGCCGCCCATGTCATAGGTCATCAGGTTTTCAAACCCCGCCAGCTTGCCGGTATAGGCCGCCGCCATCACGCCGGAGGCCGGACCCGACATCACGGTCTTGGCGGCCTCTATGGCCACGCGTTCGGCGCTGACCATGCCGCCATTGCCGTTCATTACCAGCAGTTCCTTGCGATAGCCATCTGCTTGAAGATGGTCCTGCAAGCGTTTGATATAACGTTGTAAAAGCGGTTGAACCGAAGCATTTACTGCCGCCGTGACCCCGCGTTCGAATTCGCGGCTTTCCGACAGCAGCGCGTGGCCCATGGTGATATGCTCATTGGGCCAGATGTCGGCGATGATCTGTGCTGCGCGCCGCTCATGGGCCGGATTGGCATAGGCGTGCAGGAAATGCACCACTACAGACACACAGCCCTGATCCAGCAGTTTTTGCGCCGCCTGACGCACAGCGGTTTCGTCCAGTTCCGTCACCACCTGACCGCTGGCGTCCATGCGTTCGGGCACTTCAAGGCGCAGGTTGCGCGGGATGATCGGCACGAATTCGCCGGTCATGCCGTAAGCCTGCGGGCGCGTGCGTCGCCCCAGTTCCAGCACATCGCGAAAGCCCTGTGTGGTGATCAGGCCGGTTTTGGACAGCTTGCGTTCCAGCACCGCATTGGTGGTTGTCGTGGTGCCATGCACAATCAGTTCGACCTCTGCCAGATCGGCACCGGCGGCGGCCAGCGCGTCCATGACGCCTTCGGCCTGATTGGTGAGCGTGCTGGCCACTTTTGCCAGACGCACGGCACCGCTGGCCTGATCCAGCATCACCAGATCGGTAAAAGTGCCGCCCACATCCACCCCGACGACTTGTGAAACCTGTTGATCCGGCATGGCTGACCCCGTTTATTGTTAGTGTACAAATGAAACCGTCTTGAGGGTGATTTGTCAATCCATTGCTCTCTGTGCGGATGTTTCTTCATATGTGTTATAACGAAAAAACTGGACAATTCATTCGTGTGCATACAAACTCGCCCTTAAGGAAGGTAACATTCCGCGATTATACTTATAGATTGAACAACCAACGGAGAGACCCATGACCGATAAAAAGAATTTTTCCCAAGGGCGGCGTAATGCGTTGAAAACGCTTGGAATCGGAGCAGGTGCAGCCGCAGCAACCAGCCTGCCTTTATGGGCGCGATATGCGCAGGCGGGCACATCCGAGCCGATCAAGGTCGGGTTTCAGATGCACCGAACCGGCATCGGAGCTGCCTATGGGCGCTGGTATGAACGCACCACAATGGCGGCTGTGAAAAAGATCAATAACGAAGGCGGCATCAATGGCCGCGAGATGGTCATCGTCACCGAAGACGATGGCACCGACCCCAAACGCGGGGCCGAAGTGGTGGAAAAATTCGCCACCCAGCACAAGGTGGACGTGGGTTATGGCACGCTGTTTTCCCATGTGGTGATCGGGTCGGCACCGCGCGCAGGAGAGCTGAAGCTGCCCTATTTCGTGGTCTCCGAAGGCCACCATGTGGCAAGCGGCATGTTGAACCGCTGGACCTTGCAGCCGGGCATTACCGATGTGAAATCACAGGTGGCGGCAATGGCCCCGTTTGTGGCGTCCAATCTGGGCAAAAAGGTCACGATGATCTTCCCGGATTTTGCCTTTGGCCATAACCACCGCGATTTCTTTAGCGAGGCAATCGCCGCGCAAGGGGGCGAAGTGGTGGCGAAAATCGCGATTCCGCCCACAGAGACCAGTTTCACCAAGTATTTCCCGAAAATCCCGCGCAATACGGATGTGATCTATCACGTGATGGTGGGGCCGTCGGTGCTGACCTTTGTCAAGGAAATGGGCGAGTTCTTCGGCCCGTCACGCCCTGAAATGTTCGGCTTTATCGATTCACTGGAGGCTGTGGACATCAACTCGCCCGGTCTGGAGTTTCTGGAAGGCAGCTATTTCTGGGAAGGCATGCCGCGTTATACCCAGCCGAATGATACCGAGTTTTCCAAGGCCTACCGCTCGGCTGTCGGGGTGAACGATAGCGGCGCATTGGCCAGCGATCCCAAGGACGTGTCCACCTATGCGCATATGTTTGCCTGTTGGGAAACCCTGCACACAATCCGCGATGGCATGGTGGCGGCGGATTACAAAACCACCGCAGACCGCGCCGCATTGGTCGAGGCGGTCGAGGCCATCACCGACATGCCGGAAGGGTTTGACCATCCGCAAGGGGCCAAGCTGTTTAACGGCAAGACCCATCAGGTGTTCGGCCCGCAGTATATCACCCGTGTTCAGAACAAGCGGCTTGATCTGGTGCATACCACCAGCATCGAGGACGGCTTGTATCCGGACGAGGTGGATTACACCAAACAGAGCCTCTAGGCACAAACCGGCAACCGTATTGCGCGGTTGCCGGAAACGGACAGGGATTTCATGGATTTTGGACCGTATTTAATGCTGGCCTCGCTTGAGGGCGCGGTAACGGCGGCTGTGCTGGTGCTGACGGCGCTGGGGTTGTCGCTGGTGTTCGGGGTGATGCGCGTGGTCAATGTGGCGCATGGCGAGTTTTTCATGCTGGGCGCGGTGATTGCCTGGTATGTGGCCTCCTCCCTTGGCGGGCATCCGGCGTTGGGGTTCTGGGCGGCCATGCTGATCGCGCCGCTGGCGGTTGGCGGGCTGGCGGCGATGGCGGATATGGTGATCCTGAAACGCATTGCCTATGATCCGGAACGCACCATCGTGGCGACGATTGGATTGCTGTATATTATTCAACAAGTTACCCTGATGACCTATGGCGCGGATGCGCGCCCTGTGGAGCCGCCGTTCAACACGCGGCTGGCGCTGCCGTGGTTTGAAATGGGCGATGGTGGGTTGCAGATGTATTGGCCCTGGGGGTTGTCGATCACCAGCTACAAGCTGTTTGTGATTGGCGCGGCGGTGGTGATCCTGCTGGCGGTCTGGGCGATGATGACGCGCAGTAAAATCGGGCTGGTGATGCGGGCGACACAGCTGGACGGGGAAATGGCGCAGGCATTCGGCATTCCGGTGGAAAAGGTCTATGCCATGGTGTTCGGCGTCGGCGGCGGGCTGGCGGCGATGGCGGCGGTGTTGATTGTGCCGATCCAGCAGGCCCATTACCTGATGGGGGGGGATCCGTTGTTGCTATCCTTTATTGTGGTGATCATCGGCGGGCTGGGCAGTCTGCCCGGAACCGTGGTGGCGGCTTTGCTGATTGGCATGTCGGACGGGATCATATCGGTGTTTTTCACACCAACGCTGGCGAAAATTCTGGCGACAATGGCGGTGGCGCTGGTGCTGGTGTTCCGCCCGCAGGGATTATTCGGAAAGGCGGGCCATGACTGAGACCGTAAAATCCCTGACCCTGCATCTGGGGCTGGTTCTGGTGCTGTTGGCGCTGAACTGGCTGCTGCCGGAATATCATCACGGCAATCTGGCGCGGGTGATGGTGCTGGCCACCTATGCGATCGGGTATAATGTGTTGTTCGGCTATACGGGGCTGTTGTCGCTGGGGCATGCGATGTTCTTTGCGGCGGGGATGTATGGCATGGGGCTGGTGATGCGGCATCTGGGCTGGACGCCGGCACCGGCTTTGCTGGCGGGCATCGGCGCGGGGCTGGCGTTGTCGGTTGCGGTTGGCGTGCTGGCGCTGCGCACCAGTGGCGTTGCCTTTATGATTGTGACGCTGATGTTTGCACAATCCATTTTCCTGACCATCCTGTATTTCACCACCTACACCCGCGGGGACGAGGGCTTTGTGATCCAGCAGGCGGAACGGGTTTTGGCGGGGATTGATCTGTCGGACCCGAACAACCGCTATCTGGCGGCTCTGGCGGGGTTTGCCCTGTGTTTGATGCTGGCCTGGGCTTTGGTCCGGCATCCCTTTGGCAAAACCCTGATTGCCATTCGCGAAAACGAGGAGCGCGCGCGGATGCTGGGGTATAATGTTTACCTGCACAAGCTGGGAGCGGTGGTGGTTTCGGGCACGATGTCGGCCTTTGCCGGTGCGCTTTACGGTGTATTGTTCGGCTATGTGGGGGCCACATTCGCCACGGTGCAATATTCCATATTCCCGCTGCTCTGGGTGTTGCTGGGCGGTTGGGGCACTTTGATCGGGCCGTTTGTGGGGACGTTGTTCATGTTCTATCTGATTGATCTGGCGTCGGGTGTGACCTCTGCCTATATGCTGGTGGCCGGTGTGGCGCTGGTGTTGCTGACGCTGTTTGCGCCGCAAGGGTTCATGGGCGTGATCCGCAAACGGTTCATCCGGTGGCTGCCATGAGCGTGCTGGAGGTCACAGGCCTGTCCAAGACCTATGGCGGCTTGCGCGCGGTGCAGGGGGTGGATTTGCGCCTGCCAAAGGGGCAGGTGCGGGCGCTGATCGGGCCGAACGGGGCGGGCAAGACCACGCTGGTCGGGCTGATTACCGGACGGGTGACCCCAAGCGCGGGCCGCGTGCGGTTTCTGGAGCGGGACGTAAGCCGGTTTCCCGCCTACAGGCGCATTGCCATGGGGATGGGCTATACGTTCCAGATTACCTCGGTTTTTGCCAACCTGAGCCTGCATGAAAACGTGGCCCTTGCCGTTCGGCGGCGCGGCGGCACGGTTGCGCAAGTGGACAGGGCGGTGATCGCCGCGCTGTCCGAGGTGGGCCTTGCGTTGCGGGTCGGGCAGCTGGCGGGGGATCTGAGCTATGGCCACCAGCGTTTGCTGGAAATTGCCATGGGGCTGGCGCAAGAGCCGCAGTTGTTGATTCTGGATGAACCGACGCAGGGGTTATCCAGCGGCGAGGTCACGGCCTTTAAGGAATTGATCCGCCGGCTGGCCGGGAAAACCACGGTGCTGTTGATTGAACACAATATGGATGTGGTGATGGGGGTTGCCGATTACATTACCGTGCTGAATTTCGGGGCTGTGCTGGCGGAAGGCACGCCTGCGGAAATTCGGGCCAACGGGCAGGTTCAGGCTGCCTATCTGGGGGGCGAATGATGCTGGAGCTGGACCGGATTGATGCGTCTTACGGGGCCGCACAGGTGTTGCGGAGGTTTTCCCTGCAGGTGGCCAAAGGCAAAATTACCTGCCTGATGGGGCGTAACGGGGCCGGAAAAACCACGGCAATGAAGGCGATCATGGGGTTGTTGCCCCTTGGAGCGGGGCAGATTACCGCCAATGGCACACGGATCAGCGGGCAGGCGGCGCATAAAGTGCCGCTGGCGGGGATCGGCTATGTGCCCCAGGGGCGGCGGTTGTTTTCGGAATTGAGCGTGGCGCAGAATATCGAGATCGGCCTGATGGCGCGGGGCAAGGGGGCGGATGTGCGCGAGCGGGTGCTGGATATTTTCCCGCGTCTGCGCGAGCGTAAAAACCAGCGGGCGGATACACTTTCGGGGGGGGAACAACAGATGCTGGCCATGGCGCGCGCCCTGTGTCTGGAGCCGGATTACCTGTTGCTGGATGAACCGACCGAAGGGTTGCAGCCTTCCATGATTGCCAACATCCGGCAAGTGGCGCTGCAAATGCGCGATCAGGGGGTCGGGGTGTTGTTGGTGGAACAACGGGTGGATGCGGTGTTGTCCATGGCGGACAAAGTGGCGTTCATTGAAAACGGTGCCCCGCGCGAGGTGGTGGGCGTGGCGGAACTGCGCGAGGATGATGCGTTATTGCAGCGTTATGTGGGGGTTTGAGGCGCTGCCGCGGGCGTAAAAAAGGGGCTGTCTGCCCCCTCTTTCCCCTTTGGGGAAATTCACCCCCGAGGATATTTTTGTGAAAATGGAAAGGCCCCTTGCCGGTGTGTATCGGCAAGGGGCGACGGGGTTACAGGTAGACGGTTGTGTCGCCTTTGGCGGCGTCGATTTCGGCTTTGGTCATCAGGCAAAAGGCGGTGGAGAGGCCGTCAGCCTCTGCGGCTGTTCGGGCAACCACGCTGACCTGTGCGTGTTTTGCGCCGGGCAGGCCGGTGCGCGGGTCGATGATGTGGCCGATTTTGCCGTTCTGGTCAAAGCTGGTGCCCAGCGGGGCAGAGGTGGCCACGGCGCGGTTGTTCAGCCGGATTTGTTTGCCTTTGGCGTTGCCCAGATGCACCAGCCAGTCGCGCCCGTCGGGTGCCTGACCTGTGCCCATGATCTCGCCGGTGTTGACCATCACGTTTTCCACTCCGTTGCGGCGCAAAAGGGCGGTGACTTTGTCGGCGATATACCCTTGGGCGATGCCGTTCAGGGTCAGCGCCATGCCTGTGCGGGCAAAGCGGATTTCGGCGGTGTCAAAACGCAAGTGCTGCCAGCCGGCGCGACGCAGGGTTTTGTCGATCTGTTGTTGTGTCGGGCGGCTGCCGGCGGAAACCTGTTCCGCATAAAGCGCCCAGAGCGGTTGTACGCCGGGGTCAAACGCGCCGTTTGTGCGCCGGTGAATGCGCGAGGACAGGGACAGCAATTCCACCATTTCAAAGGCGGGGTCGGTCAATTGGCCATCGCGGTTCAAGGCGGAGAGCTGGCTGCCCGTGCGGTGCAGGCTGAAGATATTCTCCAGCCGGTTGATTTCGGCCAGCGCCATGGAAATCAGCCGGTCTGCTTGAGGGTGGTCAAGAATGATCCGGGCATTGGCCCCGAGCACGACACCTTTCCAGCTTGCTACATCGGCGCTTGCACTTGTGCCCAGCGAGGGGAGGATGGCACTGCCGGCCAGAATGGAAAGGAAACGTCTACGAGTTGTCATCGGTTAACTCCGGTTGGGTAAGGGTAAAGTCGATCGGGGCCAGCACCATTTCGGCGGGGATTTCATCCAGCGTCATGATGCGGCCTCCGTGTTGTTGGATAAAGGCTTCGGCCTGTGCGCGTTTGCCAAAAGGCACCAGTTCGGGGGCTCCCATGCCGCCTTTGGCATCGGAATCCACCACATAGAGCGCGTCTTTGGCGTTGATCCAGTTGTCTTCTCCCGGGTCAGACCAGCTTTTGGCGACCCCCATGTCGTTGACATAAAGCACAAGGATTTCCGCGCTTTGTTCCGGTGATTTCAGATAAACCAGCCCGTCGCGCACCTGTGAAAACCACAAGGGTTCCAGATAGCCGGCCAGATGCACCTGCGCCTTGGGGCCAACGTGTTCCAGAATATTCATCTGGCAATAATGGCCGGCGGCGTCTTCGTTCAGGGTGACAGCATCGGGAATGGCTGTGGCCGGATCGTCCTTGCATCCGGCAAGCAGGGCAAGGGAAATGGCGAGGGGGAGAAAGATTTTCATGGTTCGACCTTTCGAAAGGCAAGCCAGGCCAGAAACAGGGCGAACACGGGCCAGAGCAGCAAGGAAAACACCTGATGCAGGGGATCGGATCCGGCCGCCGCTGCGCCAATGCCGGAGCTGAGAACCGCGAGGTTTTCTGTGGGCATGTTGATCAGGCGAAAGGCATCTGCCGGATTGGCCACCAGCAGCCAGGGAAAGACGACTTTGGTAAAGGTGCCGCCGTCATCGGCCACCAGCGCGCCCAGCAGGCCCAGATCATAGAGCACCACACAAACCAGCCAGACGATGATCACAATGCCCGAGGCAACGCCGGTTTGGCGTACCATGGCCGACACCAGATAGCCAATGCCCAGAAAGGCCGCCCCGAGCGCCATGGCGGTGATAAACAGTTTCAGCACTGGCGCATAGGTCATATCGGTTGTGCCGGCCTGCCAGATCGACAGCGCCACGGTAATGCCAAGGCCGACACCGATGGCCACGGCCAGCACCAGAAAATGGGCGACGAATTTACCCAGCAGGATTTCCCCGCGTGACAAAGGATAGGTCAGCGACAAGGCCAGCGTGCCGCGCTCGGTTTCCCCGACAATGGCATCAAACGATAACAACAGCCCGATCAGCGGCACCAGATAGACCGACAGCGTGGTGATCGAGGTCACTGCCAGCGTCAGCGGTTCCACCCCGAGCGCGCCGGAGGGCGCACCGCCTGCCAGTGTCAGCACCGTGGTAAACAGCGCCATCAGGATCACCGATGTGGCCACCCACATGTTGCGCCGCGCGATCAGCAGTTCCAGACGGGTTACGGAGAGGATCGAGGTCATTGCACATGCTCCGTTGAATAATAGCGATAGAGTTCTTCAAGCGAGGCGGGGCGCATTTCCACGTCTTCGACTGTGGCCCCGAGCGCCATGATTTTTGCCAGCAGTGCCATTTTCTCGTCCTGTTGGCAGGTCAGGTTGATGGACTGGCCGTTCATGCGGGTGCCGCCGAGCGAAGCGGCGATGGTATCGGCGTCCTGTGCGGCGGTCTTGACGTGCAGGCGGATGGGCAAATGGGCGATGGTGCGCAGCTCGGGCAGGGGGGCATCGGCCACAAGGCGACCGGCGCTCATGATGGCGACGCGGTCGGTGCGGCTCTCAAGCTCGGTGAGCGCGTGGGAGGACAGCAAAACGGCGGTGCCGCCCTTGGCCAGATCATCCACCAGATCGTAAAATTCGTGGCGCGAAATCGGGTCAAGCCCGCTGGTCGGTTCATCCAGCAGCGCCAGTTTCGGGGTGCCAAGCAGGGCCTGTGCCAGACCGACCCGCTGACGCATGCCTTTGGAATAGGTGCGGATCTTGCGGTTCATGGCGTGGGACAGGCCCACCCGTTCCAGCAGATCATCCACGGCCTTGTTGTTGGATCCTTTGAGGCGGGCAAAATGGCGCAGCAATTCGCGGGCGGTCAGCGCGCCGTGAAAGGCGACGTTTTCCGGCAGAAACCCGATAGAGGTGCGGGCATGGCGCGAGCCGGGGGTACTGCCCAGCACCGTGATTTTGCCGCTGCTGACCGGCGTCAGGCCGAGGATCATGCGCATCAGTGTGGTTTTGCCGGCTCCGTTATGGCCCAGCAGAGCCACCCGTTCGCCGGGTTCCACAGACAGGTTGACTCCGCGAACGGATTTGACCTCGCCATAGGTTTTACAGACGTTTTCGATCACAAGGGTGCTCATTGCGTGCCTTTCCAGATCGGGGTTTGAGGGGTAACCGGTTTCATCAGGGGGGCGCGATCAATCACGCCGCCGGGCAGCAGCGCGGGAAAGGCTGCCTGAGACCAGCGAATGAGTTGCACAGCGGGGGAACCGAGCAGCGCCTTGGCGGCAGGCTGGCTCCATAAAACATGGTCCATCTGGTCATTGGGGCGATAGGCGCTGTCGGCGATGCCGTTGCCGTCCAGATCGAAACCGGGGTGGTCGGACCAGAAATTGCCACGCCCGTCGCGGCTCCATTCAACCCAGCGGGTGCCCACATATTTGACCTGTGTGCGATTGCCGATAAAGCTGTTGCCGACAACATCGTTTTGTTCGGAACCGGCGGTGAAATGGATACCGATATTGCAGCCGGAAAAGGAATTGCCGCGAAAAGTATTCTTGTGAGCGTTATAAATGAACACGCATTTGTCGCGCACGTTTTCGATCAGGTTGCCTGTCACTGTGGATTTGTTGGTGTAATTCATCATGATGCCGTGGTCACGATCGCCACGGGACAGGTTGTCGATGATTTTGGTATTGTCCGAAAACATCACCGCATAGCCCAGATGGTTGCCTAGCGAGATATTTTCCGCCACCACGGCCTTGTTGGCATACATGAAATGGATGGCAAAACGCAGATCACGCATGCGGTTGCCGCGAAACTCGTTTTGTTTGGAGGTGTTCACAAACACCCCGTCGCGCCCATAGCGCAGGTCATTGTTGACGATGCGGGCTTTTCTGGCGTTCCAGACGTAAATATTGTTGCCGCGATCATTCATCCGGTGGTCGCGCCGGCCTTCGACATAGTTGCCGATTACGAGCGCCTCTTTGGCACCATGCACATCAATGCCGACCAGATTGCCCAACACACGGTTGTTGCGCACAACGGCACGGGTGGCTTTTTTGGTCAGGGTGATGCCTGCATCCAGACCTTCACCGCCGGAACCCGACCCAATCACGGTCAGGTTTTCAATCACCACATCAGGGACGGCAACCGTGATAGTGGACCCAACATTGCGGCCATCCACGGTGGCGTTTTGTCCAATCAGGGTCAGGGGCTTGTCGATGATGACCGGCCCGAAATAGGTGCCTTTGGACAAGCGGAGGACATCCCCCGCTTGTGCCGATTTTATCGCGTTTGACAGCACGTCCTTGCCGGGCAGCAAAAGCCGCTCTGCTGCCATGGACAGGGCAGGGACCATCAAGGCCAGCAATAATATAAACAGACGTGCCATCAATCGTTTCCTTAGGCAGGTTCAACCAGCATCCGGCCGCGCATTTCCATGTGGAGTGCGTGACAGAACCACTGGCAATAGTACCAGTGAACGCCCGGACGGTCAGCCGTAAATGTGATCGAAGCGGTTGCTTGTGGTGCTACTTCCATGGCGATACCATGGTTGCCAAGGGTAAAGCCGTGGGTCAGGTCGTCCACGTCATCAATATTGGTGACATAGATGGTGACTTCGTCGCCCTGTTTGACCTTGAAGCTCTCGAGCGAGAAGGTCGGTGCCGAGGAGGCGATGTACACGCGAACCTTGTTGCCGTCGCGAATGGGTTCTTCGGCCCCTTCTTCCAGATCGACACCATCGGCGGCGGCCTGTTTTACGGCTTCTGCAAACATCGGATCATTGCGATCCCAAACCCGTTTCGGGTTCACGATGTCGGCACGTACGATGATTGCGTCATGCGGTTCGGCAAAGGTCGGCCCGTCATGTACCACTTCCAGCTTGCCATCGGAAATGTCGATCAGCTGGTCATTCTCCGGTTTCAGCGGACCCACGTTCAGGAACCGGTCTTTGGAGAATTTGTTCAGCGATACCAGCCATTTGCCATCGGCCTCTTTGGTTTCACCCATGGAGGTATGGTTGTGACCCGGCTGATACATCACATCGGTTTTCTGGATGATCGGGTCCACATTTTCGCCGTTATACAGGCGGATTGCTTTTTCGATGTCCCAGTGTACGGATTGGCTGTCAAGGAACAGCGTGGTGTAAGCCTCGCCTTTGCCGTTGAAGGCGGTGTGGAGCGGACCAAGACCCAGTTCAGGTTCGGCAACCACACAGGAACGCGGATCGGCACCGTTGAAGACGGCGTCTATTTTGTCCCACTGGATCACGGTCACGGTTGGCGACAGCTTGCCGTTGACCATGACGTATTTGCCATCCGGTGCCGTGTTCACACCATGCGGGCTGTTGGGAATCGGCACGTAAACGGTGATGCCTGTGCCGGCATTTTTACGCCCGTCCAGAACCTTTACGCCTTTGTGCACTTCGTATTTGCCGGCTTCAATCGCGGCTTCGATTTTCGCGATATCAAAGACAACAACATGGTCCATCTCGGCTTCGGTCATCTCTGCCAGATTAACACCTTCTTCGGAGTTATAGCAGGAAGACATGGCGTATTTGCCCTGATAATCGCAATCGAGGTTATCAAGGTTGCCGGAAACCATCACCTGCCAGGCAATTTCCATGGTGTCGCCGTCGATGGCGGTAAAGATGGAAACATAGCCGGCAACATCATCCATATTGGTGCCGTCATTGATCAGCGGGATGCGGTGCTCACCGTTGGCGAACACATAACCTGTGCGCGGGAATTTCTGTGGACGCAGACCGTGGATATCCGAAGCATTCGGAATCTCGATGATCTTGTCACATTTCATCACGTCGCAACGCACACGGGCAACACGGCTGTTGGCCTTGTCGTTCATGAACAGATAGCGGCCATCATAGGTGCCATCGGTGAAGGACATATGCGGGTGGTGCAAATCGCCGTTGTGAAAGACTTGCTGACCGCGCTTGGCCAGAAATTCCTTGGTTTCGTCGGTCATGCCGTCGCGCATGATCTTGACGGATTCATTTGTCGATCCCCAACCGGTTGCAGAACAACGGTTGAACACCGGAACCCGCATGAATTCGCGCATGGACGGCACGCCCAGAATGCGCATTTCGCCGGCCTGACCCGATGACCAGAAGCCATAATATTCGTCAAGTTCGCCCGGTGCGACCTCTGTTTTGGCATTGGCCGGAGTGGCCAGCATGGAGCCACCGCCTGCAACGGTCAGGGCACCGGCGATCATTGCGCCTTTGGCCGGACCTGTCAGCACGGCACGCCGTGTCAGGCCACATTTCGTTTTGTCTTCACTGGACATTTCAGTTCTCCTTGGTTGGTAATACTAGGTTAGGGTGGTTATCGAGCTGCCCCTTTGCGCGGGACAGATCAGAGGTCGCCTTTGCCGCTTTGGCGCGGCGCTTGGCGGTTTTGATGCAAACCGGACATTTGCTGTCATCCTGATACAGAACCTGACAATGCAGGCAGGACAGACATTCGTTCGGGTTGATTTCGCCGGTCGGGTGGATGGCCTGTACGAAACATTCGTTGGCACAGGTCTGGCATGGAGAGCCACATTCCTTGTAGCGCTTGAGCCAGTCAAACATCCGCAACCGCCCCGGAATAGCCAGTGCAGCGCCCAGCGGGCAGAGGTAGCGGCAATAGAAGCGTTCAATGAACAGCCCCATCCCCAGAATGACCGTGGCAAACAGCACGTAAGGCCAGCCGCGCGCGAATTTCAGGATGATCGAGGTCTTGAACGGTTCGATTTCGGCGAAATGCTCTGCCAGCGGGATCGACACCATGGACAGGCCGAACAATCCCAGAAAGATCATGTATTTCAGCGGCCAGAGCCGTTCATGCAGGCCCCAGGGCAGGGTCCATTGCGGGAACTTCAGGAAACGCGCGATCTGGTTGCTGAGTTCTTGCAAGGCACCAAACGGGCACAGCCAGCCGCAAAAGCCGCCACGGCCCCAGAACAGCAGGGTTACCGCCACCGATACCCAGAGGATAAACACAAGCGGGTCCATCAGGAAAGCATCCCAGCTAAATCCGGTCCGCAAGGAGCCGAAAAGGGCCATCAGGTTGACCACAGAGAGCTGTGCATTCTGGTACCAGCCCAGATAAACCAGTGTCACCAGCAGAAAGCTCATGCGGAACCAGTAAAATGCGCGGCTATTGCGGGTTGCCTGAAACTGAAAGAAGAACACGCCGGTCAATACGGTCAGCATGGTAACCAGAACCGCGATTTCGGCTTTCTTGCTTTTCCAGATACGCACCCAGAGCGCCTTGCGCGCAGCGGCGTCTACTTCCGGTTCGTCCTCGTGTTTTTTGACTTCCGGCTTGGGCAGGGCAGTCAGGTAACGTTCGGGGATTTGATAGCCCAGATCATAGGTCAGAAAAGCCCGCTCGATGGCACCAACGGCCCGTTGCACCAGCAATTGAATCCGCCAGGGTTTGGTCGGGTCGAATTCGGCGTCTGCGGGAATGGTGAACAGGTCTACTTCTGTGAATTCGGGCGCGCCTTCTGTGGCCAGACGACCAATGCGCTTGTGCTGTTTGTCGTGGAAACGCACCGTGGTATCGCCCTGAATAAGGGTAATACGGTCAAAAATACCGCCGCGCACATAGCCCGACCCTTTGAAGGAAAACACCCCGCGTCCCATCAGCAGAATGGCTTGTTCGCCTTCTTTCAGGTTCTTTTGCAGGTTGTTGTATTCGTTTTCGCCCAGCAAGCTGATGCCGATACTTGGTTGGGAAACCAGTGCTACATTCAGGTCGATAAAGGTATCGGTCGGCGCGCCTTTTGCCTCGTTTTTGAACACACGTTCATCGCCGGTATCGGCAAAGGCCTGATTGATCTGGCCAATATCCAGCGTCAGGCGGCGAACCGAGCCATCCCCGATCATGGTATTCCAGTCCTGAACGGTTTTGTCATCCATGTTCAGCTTGTGGGTTGGTCCCTGCGAGGCGGCGCTATTGTCCAGCCCGCCAAGGCCCAGAAGACGCGCAACCTTGGTCGAGGCGCGAATAATGGTGTCTTCGATGATCATCACCGTCACCGTTGCGCCGGAAATGATATCCAACTCATGGGTAGAGCCGCGCTCTTCGACTTCTTTGGGAATATCAACACCGACAAAGCTCTGGGTCAGGGCTTTCATTTTGCTGTTGGGAATACCCACCAACACAATCGGCTCGGAGTGTTTTACAAGGTTGGCCCCGAGGATTTTACCGTCTTTGCCAATCGCCACCATGACATGGATCGGTTTGCCCGAATAGCCGGTAGTAGAAACGAAATCAGAGGTAATAAACGCATAGCCCAGAACGTCCTTGCCTTTCAAAATCTCCACAGCAGGGAGGTTTTCCATCAAGGGACCATAGGCGGTTGCGCCTTCTACCAGTTCACTGGCAGGTACTTTTTTGCTGAATTTGGTGATAACCGGTGCTGCCGTGGCGCTGCTGGTGCCTAGGCTTATCAGCAGGGCAATCTGAAGGGCGATGAAAACGGTGCCAATCAGACGGCGAAACGGTGTCAGGAGGGTGCTTACAAACATGGGAACCCCCATGTGTCTGATGTAAGCAAAGTCTGCTCTAGGGCAGACAAAGAGCTATTCTTAGTCTTCATTGTATTATCCATCTTGAGG
>JALWOO010000653.1 GCA_027083485.1 Amylibacter sp.
TCGCCAAGGAGGCCCCCGCCCCGCCGGACGAGCCGCCGCAGGTAATGTCGCTATCCCATGGGTTCAGCGTCAGCCCATGCAGGGCATTGTCCGTGACCCCGCGCAGGGAAAATTCCGGCGTATTCGTCAGGCCAATCGTAATCGCCCCCGCTGCGGTCAGGTTGCGCACCACGGGCGCATCGGAGGGCGCAATCAGGTCTTTCATCGCCAGCACCCCGTTGGGGTTGGCGCGGCCCTTCACATCCACATTTTCCTTGATGGTGATCGGCACCCCGTGCAGCGGGCCAAGTGCGTCGCCCCGCGCCACCGCCGCGTCAGCCTTCCCCGCCGCCACCAAAGCCTCGTCGCCAAGGTCCACCACCACCGCATTGAGCGCCGGATTCACATCCCGCATCCGCTCGATATGGCTTGATGCCACCTCGACACATGAAACATCCCGCTGCCGAATCGCCGCTGCGGTTTTGCTGGCAGACCATTGCCAAATCGGGTCAGTCATGGGAGGTATCCTTTTGTTATTTAACCAAAAATAATGAGATTTGCGGGATGAAGGTAATCAGCAGCAGCCCGACAAGCATCACCGCAATAAAGGGCAATACGCCCCGCGCAATCAGGCCGAAATCCTCGCGAAAGGCGGTCATCGCTACGATCAAGTTCATGCCCACCGGCGGGGTGAGCAAGCCGATTTCCAGATTAACCGTCATGATAATGCCCAGATGCACCGGATCAATGCCATAATTGCGCCCGAGCACCAGCAGGATCGGGGCCAGTATCAGAATGGCCGAGACCATGTCCATCACCATGCCGACCAGCAAAAGCAGCAGGTTGATCATAATCAGAAAGGTGAACTTGCTGGTGATCATGCCGCTCATCCATTCGGTGAGGGCAGCGGGCACCTGATGGGTGGTGAGGAGCAGGTTGATCGAGAGCGCAATCGCCAGAATCGGAAACAGCGAGCCCATCATGGTGGTGGTATCAATCGCCACAGCGCGCAGGTCCGCGAGCCGCAGCTCACGGTGCACAAACATCTCGATGATCACCGCATAGCCAAGCGCCACAGCAGCGCTTTCGGTGGGCGAGAAATAGCCCGAATAGATGCCACCCAGCAGGATGACCGGCAGCAGCATCGCCCAAACCCCCGCCCGCAGCGCGCTAAGCAACCGCGTCAGCGAAAACCCCTTGCGCGGCAGGGCGCGGTTCACGAATAGCGTGTAGCCGGAAAGCAGCGTCACCAGCAGCAGCCCCGGGACAATGCCCGCCGTAAACAGGTCCACAATCGAGGTTTCGGTGGCGATGCCATACAAGATCATCGGGATCGAGGGCGGGATAATCACCCCCAGCGTGCCCCCTGTGGCCAGCGCCCCGAGTGAAAAGCGTTTGGAATAGCCTTCCTTGATCAGGGAAGGGTAGGCGATAGAGCCAACCGCGATCAGCGTCACCGCCGACGAGCCGGAAATGGCGGCAAACACCCCGCATGTCAGGATGGTGGCCACCGCCATGCCGCCGGGCAAGGCACCTGTCATTTCCCGCATCACATCAATCAACCGCTTGGCAATTTCGCCGCGCCCCATAATTGCGCCGACCAGCAGGAAGAGCGGGATGGAAAGCAGGACTTCCTTGTCCAATGCAATCCACATGTCTTCGACGATATAAACCACCTCGCCCTCGCCCCAGACCATATGCACATAGGCCCCGAGCAAAAGCAGCACGGCGACAAGGTTTACCCGCAGTGCCAGCAGGGCAATGATCAGGACAAAAAGGATAATGGAAGCGCTCATTATTCATCCACCTCGCTAGGTTTTAGCGCGGGCCAGATGGTGAACAGCAGATAGCGCAGGGCGATGGAGAGAAAGGCATAGGGCACGATCAGCTCGATCATCCACAGCGGGGTTTTGATGGTTTGGGCAAGGTCACCATATTGATAGGCCGACCTCACAAATGTAACCCCGAGCCATGCAAACCAGAGAAACACTGCACACATAATCGCCGAGCCTAGGCGGCTTGCCGCCTGTGTCAGCGCCACCGGAACCAGCCGGTCCGCAAAGCGCGGGCGCAGGTGGCGGCCACGATCCGCCGCCAGTCCGAGCCCGAGAAAACCGGTCACGATCATCAGATAGACCGAAATCCGCTGCGCTCCCCAGATGGAGGATCCAAGAAACCCGCGCGACACCACGTCGGAGATCAGCAAGAGCGAAATCACCAGAAAGGCGACCATTGCCACTGCTGTTTCCAGCTTGAACAGCATGTCCAAAAAGCGCCGCGCGGATTGCATGGCCTACTCTCCGCAGGCGGTTTTGGCTTTGAGAACCTGCGGCCACATGGCCTTGGCTCCGTCGCCCAACTCTGCAACATATGCGGGCCAGTTCGGCTCCACCTTGGCGCGCCATGCGGCCAGTTGCGCGTCGCTCAGTTTATGCACGGGACCACCGGCCTCGACATATTTGCCCAGTAAATATTCCGATGTGCCTCGCAGCCCGTCGCGCATCCCTTGCACCGGCGGCAAGCCGTCGACCAAAATCTGCTGCTGTTCTTTGCTCAGGCTGTTCCATTTACGGTTCGAAATGGTAACTGCCCCCGCCATGTGATATTGTGCCGTGCGCATAAAATGCGGGGCCACTTTGCCAAGGCCAAAGGCGACAAAAGAAATCGCAGCACTTTCGCCGCCGCGCACCAGCCCTGTTTGCAGGGCAGCGGGCACCTCGGCATAGGGAATCTCGACCCCCGCCGCGCCGACGCTGTTCCACAGCATACGGCTGATCGGGGTAGGGGAAACGCGGATTTTATAGCCCTCGGCATCGGCCACATCGGAAAGATCATCCTGCGCATAGATATAGACCCAGCCGGTTTCCTGCCATTGCAGGAATTTCATGCCCTTATCCTCGATCAATGCCGAAAATTCATCGCCTAGTTGCTTGTCATAAACGCAATCAATCGTGGCGGCGTCCTTGAACAGAAACGGCGTAGACATCAGCGCAACTTCGGGAATATTTTCGGCAATCACCGCGCCGGAAAACGCGCCAACGTCAATACGCCCGCGCTGCACCTGCCGGAAAACTTCGAACTCGTTGCCAAGCTGCGCCGAGGGGAAAATCTGGATTTCCAGATCGCCGCCCGAGGCTTTCGCCACATTAGCCTTCCACGCCTCCAGATGCGCCGTCCACGGGGTGTTTGGCGGGGCCAGCGTGGCCACTTTTATTACAGTTTGCGCCGCAGCAGCTTGGGCCACAATCGCCAGTGCAATGGCGCTTGCCGCGCTTAACAATGCTTTTTTCATATTTTTCTCCCTGTCAGTCAGCCCTATAATCCAAGGCTGTTCAATATTAGAATTAAAGCTCTAATTCTATTCTTGTGTCAACGGATTTTTTGGTGTTTACTTGGGGCATGACAGATATATCCGAGCACTCCGAGCCACGCCAAAGCGGGCTATCCCCCTTACAAAACAAGGCAGACCGTCAGGCGGGCTATCGGCCTACGCGGCAGAATCGCAGTGCAAATTCGGAAAAGCGGATACTGCAAGCCGCCGAAGTTTTGTTCAGGAAGAACGGCTACACCCACACAAAAGTGTCCGAAATTATCAAGGAAAGCGGGGTGTCCACCGGCTCGTTTTACCACCGATTCGGAGACAAAGAAGGGCTGAAAGAGGAAATGATTGCGCGCTTTTCCGAAGCCGCCCATGCGCAAATCGCACAACTGGATGTCCGTAAGGCCACGCATGGTAGCCTGCGTGGCATGCTCACCGCGCTGGCAGAGCTGATCATTGACGCCATGGATGAAAATCTGGGCATTTACCGCGTGGTTGACGAGCTTTCCAAAACCGAGCCGGAAAAATGGGAGGCTTTCAGCCACATGGGCGAGGCCATCCGTGACCGTGTTTGTGCCGGAATGCACGAATACCGCGCCGAGGTTTCTGTGCAAGAGGCCGACTGCGAGGGGGCGGCGGGCAACGCGGTGCAGCTTATCATTGTGGTGTTGCTACAAACCCGCCTCGGGGCGGCAAACATGTTTCCAAAGGCGCGGGGGCCACTGATTGATATGGTGGTCAAAGCTGCGCTGGGGGTTTTG
>JALWOO010000654.1 GCA_027083485.1 Amylibacter sp.
CCATTGCGGCTTTGGTTGGCCTTTATATTTGGGCAACACCTTCATTTGCTGACGGAAGCCGCCCCCTGCCGCCTCCTTGTGAGGCGCTTGTCGAGGCGTTGGACAACCCGAACAAGGATCCTTTGTCAAACAGCGTTGAAAACTGTATCCCTTACGAAAAACTGATCATTTTGGCGAAGAACTGGAACAATTTTATTGTCTATATTCGTGAGTTTTCGGACGGTATTACTTATGCGGAGATGCTAAACTCCGCCTTTTATGAAGAAAAATTTAACCTCGATTATCCTCAGGCGTTTGTGGATGCTGATGATGCCATTGTTAATGCTGTTGCGGTGTTCGTCTTGATGAAAGACCCGGAGCGGGGGAAGGTCTATGGTGATCTGATCCGCATGTGGCGAAACGGGGTTCTGGAAATGGTCGTCCCAAATTATACCGCCTTTGCTGAAACGCTGGCTGTTTTGAACAGTCACTCGTCCACAGACATTTTGCCACAGGGGCATTCCCCGAAGTCCCTGTTGAAATGCCTGATCCTCAATGATGCATATACGCTGGAATTCAAAAAGGTCATCGCCTCCAAGCGCTTTAATCAGTGTTTGAGGACTGTGTACTAAAGCGTTTCGACTTTATGTTGAAACGCAATTCCCGGTCTTTCGCTAACGCTCAAATGGGAATTGCGTTGTCTAATGATCCAAACAAAAGTCGAAACGCTCTAGCTGTTAAGGTTCTACAGGTTGCGGCCCAAGAGAAGCTGATCCCAGAGGGAAAACGGCAAAGCATAGCCGATGCACACCTTGGAACATCCAAAACCACCTTGCCATTCAACAAGGTGATAAAGGGGTTTTCTTGTCAAAAGAAGATAATGGCGGAGAGACAGGGATTCGAACCCTGGGTAGGCTTGCACCCACAACGGTTTTCGAGACCGCCCCGTTCGACCACTCCGGCACCTCTCCTCGGGGCGTTCTCTAGGCGTTTTTCGTTGTGTCTGCAAGAGGAAAGGGGGCGGGTTTTGAATGCGGGGCGATTTGGTGGCTGGGCCGTGTCGTTGTGGCGCTTTTTGCCCGGTATTTATGGCTGTTTCCCCTTGACTCATGGCCGGATTCCCTTGATACACACGCAACCTGCCTGACATCCGTCTGGCGGGGTGTTTTTAATGTCGTCCTGAACGGGGCGCGCTGTTTTAGGCGGGGCAACCCACAAACACCCGCAAGGGGGGCCAAAGAACGCGGTTATCAAAGGAAGTGAACAGATGTTCGCAGTTCTGAAAACCGGTGGCAAGCAATATAAAGTTGCAGCCGGAGATGTTTTGAAGCTGGAAAAGCTGCAAGGCGAAGCTGGAGACAAAATCCAGTTCAATGAAATTCTGATGCTCGGTGGCGATAGCATTACCGTTGGCACACCTGTTGTTGAAGGTGCCGGCGTTCAGGCTGAAATTCTGGAGCAGGGCAAAGGCCCGAAGCTGATCCATTATGTAAAGCGTCGTCGCAAGCACTCTTCCCAGCGTAAAAAAGGTCACCGTCAGCAGATCACTGTTGTGCGGATCACCGACATTCTGGCGTCTGGCGCTGACAAGTCCGGTGTTATGGCTGCTTTGGGTGGTTCCGCTGCCGGTACTGCGGCACCTGCTGCTGCTGCGCCTAAAAAGGCTGCCAAGAAAGCGGCTCCGGCCAAAGCCGAAGCGCCTGCTGCAACGGGCGCGGATGATTTGAAAAAATTGTCCGGTGTTGGCCCTGCGCTGGAAAAGAAACTGAACGAGGCTGGCGTGACCAGCTTTGAACAGATTGCGGCTTGGACGGATGCGGATGTGGAAACATTCGGCGAAAAGCTGTCTTTCAAAGGTCGGATCGAGCGTGAAGGCTGGATCGAACAGGCCAAAGAATTGGCTAAAGGCTAAGGAGAAGCGATATGGCACATAAAAAAGCAGGCGGTTCATCCCGCAACGGTCGCGACTCTGCGGGTCGTCGTCTCGGCGTTAAGAAATATGGTGGCGAACTGGTTATTCCGGGCAACATCATCGTGCGTCAGCGCGGCACCAAGTGGTGGCCGGGCCAGAATGTAGGTATGGGCAAAGACCACACCATTTTTGCAACCGAAGAAGGCAATGTGAAATTTCACAAAGGCTTCAAGGGCCGCACCTTTATTTCTGTTCTTCCGGTTGCGGAGGCCGCAGAATAAGCCGAACCAAATTCGGAACACATGTTTCAAAGGGGTCGGTGGTAACACCGACCCCTTTTCCCGTTGTCGGGTGTCACAAGCCTGTCACCGGATTTGTTTATTGTCTCGAGCGTTCTATTTAGTTTGATCAGGGAGATCAGCCATGAAGCAGGAAAACATCACCAGACAGCCCGTCATCAAGGCCAAACGCTTTGATCTGCGCCCGGTGCGAAAGTCCGATCTTGGTATGATCGAACTGTTTGCCGGTGACGAACGGGTGGCGCGGATGACCAGTTCCATTCCCCATCCCCTGCCGCCCGGCGCGATAGAGGCTTTTCTGGATCGGGTGCTGGCACCGGACAGCGACGAGCTGGTCTGGGTGATTGACGGCAGTGCGGATGATGCGCGTGAATTGCTGGGGCTGATTTCGCTCAAACATGTGATCGCGGAACAATCCGAGGTCGGCTATTGGATTGCGCCGCAGTTCTGGAACAGCGGTCTGGCGTCCGAGGCGCTGAATGCGCTGGTGGCGGCCAATCCGCTGAACGACAGTTCCATGGTGGCGCGGGTGTTTCAGGACAATCCGGCCTCGGCCAAGGTCGTCACCAATGCGGGTTTTTCGCTGATCGGCGAAAGCGAAAGCTACAGCGTGGCGCGCGGGGCCTCGGTGCTGACCTGGGATTATGTGCAGCGACTGAAAGATTGAACCGGCAGGGGGGGGCGGGAAACGCACCCCCTACGGATATTCTGTACGGTGCAGCTTTGCCCGCACCGTTTGCTGGCACTGGACCCGCAACGCATATTCCTTTATCGCTTGGCGCGAAACATTTGAAAGCCTGAAGTTATGAAATTCCTCGATCTGGTCAAAGTCTATGTACGTTCAGGAAGCGGCGGCAATGGCTGCGTGTCTTTTCGTCGCGAAGCCCATGTTGAATACGGTGGGCCGGACGGCGGTAACGGTGGCCATGGCGGGCGCGTCTGGGCAGAGGCCGTGGACGGGCTGAACACGCTGATTGATTTTCGCTATCAGCAGCATTTTTTTGCCGATAATGGCCGCCCGGGCATGGGCAAGGCGCGCACCGGCAAGGATGGCGAGGATATCATCCTCAAGGTGCCGGTGGGGACCGAAATTCTGGAAGAAGATGAAGAAACCCTGATTGCCGATCTGACCGAAGTGGGCCAACGTTTCCTTCTGGCCGAGGGCGGCAATGGCGGTTTTGGCAACATGCATTTCAAATCAGCCACCAACCGCGCCCCGCGCCGGGCCAATCCGGGCCAGCCCCAGATTGAACGCACGGTTTGGCTGCGGCTGAAACTGATTGCGGATGCGGGGTTGTTGGGGTTGCCCAATGCGGGAAAATCGACCTTTCTGGCGGCAACATCCAATGCGCGCCCCAAGATTGCCGATTATCCTTTTACCACTTTGCACCCCAATCTGGGGGTTGTCGGGGTGGATGGCGCGGAATTCGTGATGGCGGATATTCCCGGTCTGATCGCCGGTGCCCATGAAGGCACAGGGTTGGGCACGCGGTTTCTGGGCCATGTGGAACGCTGCGCCGTGTTGCTGCATCTGGTGGATGGCACTGCCGAAGATGTGGTTGCCGATTACCGCACCATCATCAACGAGCTGGAACAATACGGCGGCGATCTGGCTCTGGTGCCCCGGGTAACGGCACTCAATAAAATCGACGCGCTGGACGAGGTGGAGCAAGCCGAAAAACACAACGCGCTGGTCGAGGCTTCCGGTGGCGAGGTGTTGCAAATGTCCGGTGTGGCGCATCAGGGCCTGACCGAAGTGTTACGCGCGGTGCGGGCCGAAATCCTGAAACGGGACGGGGCCATTGCCAAGGCCGAAGAACAGGATCAGGATGCGGAGGAAAGCGGGGGCGGTGCATGG
>JALWOO010000655.1 GCA_027083485.1 Amylibacter sp.
GACAGGTAGCGCGTCAGTAATTGCTGAATCTGCACATCATCATCGACGATCAGAATTTTTTCCGGGGTGTCGGCGTCGGGCATGGTTTTTGGCGTCTCGGGTTTTGCAACATTTTGTAACATAAATTATGCGGCCAGAAATTTTTGTGAAACAACTCGGCACGATAATGCTCGCCAAGATAGACAAAGACCTTAACAAATCTCAAGGAGAAAAAAATGAAACTTTCCACATCCATGATTGCGTTGCTGCTGCTTTCGGTTTCACTGCCGGGTTTGTCACAGGAAACCGCAGAGAGTTCAACTTTGACCCCGCAGCTAACGCGCAGCCAGTTGCAAACACAGGTGCAGGCGATGAGCGCCGAAGATCGAGCGCTTTATCGCCAGCTCAATAGCGGCAACCAGAACGGCGCGGGAAAACATGCACAGGGCGAGGGTCGAGGCCAGGGCAAAGGCAGAGGCAGGGGTGATGGCAACCACCAGCGCAAACGCGATGGCTCCGGCAAGGGCGGCGCGAATCGTCAGCGCAGCGAATACCAGCAGCGCAGCAATTTTGGTTCGGGCTATGGCTCGGGTTATGGCTCGCGTCAGAGTGGCTTTGGTCGCCGCTAGCAGACGGTCGTGAGCGAATTTCAACAACCTGCAAGCCCGAAACAACATGAATAAGACAGGACAAGAAAAATGAAGATTGATCGTTATCCACTCGCCTTCAGGTTGATGTCATTGCTCGCCATCGTGTTTGGTTTCATGACCCTTCGCGCCGGCGGCATGGTGTTGTTCACCACCGGTGCTGAGCATCAGGCGGCCGGGCACTTCGTGCCTTTCGTCCTCATCTTCAATTTCAGCGCCGGCTTTGCCTACCTCATCGCCGGCATCGGCCTGTGGGCACAGCAACGCTGGGCTGGTTGGCTGGCGCTGGTCATCGCCGTCAGCACGCTGCTGGTGTTTGGCGCTTTCGTGCTGCACATCATGGGTGGCGGCGCTTACGAGCCGCGCACCGTGGGTGCGATGACGTTGCGCAGCGCAGTCTGGATCGCGCTGACGGCGGGCGTGTTTTTTATCGCGCACAAAGAAAAAGCACACAAAGAAAAATCAGCCAGCAATGGTTGATTCACCTGATGCCTGATTGGCGGAGAACAAAAAAATGAACATACCGAAATTGAATAAAGCCACCCTCGCAGTCGTTGCCGTGCTGGTTCCGCTGTTGCTGGCGTTGGCGTATGTCGCCCTGAACTCCGGGCCATTGGCGGCGGTGCAGGTGACGGCGCAGCAGGTGCAAAGCAAAAAAATATCGCCGGCGCTGTTTGGCATCGGCGTGATCGAGGCGCGTTACAGCTATCGCATCGGGCCGACCATGACCGGTCATGTGCTGAAACTCAATGCCCAGGTCGGCGACAAGGTGATGGCCGGACAAGTGCTGGGTGAAATGGACCCGGTGGATATGGATAACAAGATCGCCGCGCAACAGGCGTCGATTCAGCGCGCCGGTGCGGCGGTGATTGCGGCCGAAGCCAAGCTGAAAGATGCGCAAGCGCGCGAGCGCTACGCCAAAAGCCAGTCCGAGCGCTACCAGCAACTGGTGAAGGAAAAGAATATCAGCAAGGAAAGCGCCGATGCCAAACAGCAGGAATACCAGATTGCCGAGGCCAGTCTGGCGGCGGCGCGAGCCAACCTGAATGCCGCGCGGGAAGAACTGGCCATGCTCAAGGCGACCTACAATGGCCTGGTCGAACAGCGCAGCCAGCTGCGGCTGGTGGCGCCGGTGGATGGTCTGGTGGTCGGGCGTTATATCGAACCGGGCAGCACCGTGGTGGCTGGGCAAACCGTGATCGAAATCATCGATCCGGCCAGCATCTGGGTGAATGTGCGCTTCGATCAGTTACAGGCGGGCGGTTTGGCGCGCGGGCTGGATGCGGTGATCGTGCTGCGTTCGCGCGCCGGTGTTCGGCTGGCGGGTCGAGTCGAGCGGGTCGAGCCGCTGGCCGATGCAGTGACGCAGGAAATTCTCGCCAAGGTTGTGTTCGAACAATTGCCCGAGCCATTGCCGCCGCTCGGCGAACTGGCAGAAGTCACCGTCAAGCTGCCGCCGTTGGCCGCCAGCCCGGTGATTCCGAATGCCGCCATCCGGCGCGTGAATGGCCAGACCGGCGTCTGGGTGATCGAGCAGGGCAAACACTTTTTCGCCCCGATCGAGATTGGCGCGTCGGATCTGGATGGCTGGGTGCAGGTCATCAAAGGGCTGAACGCCGGCAGCCGGATCGTGGTTTACAGCAAGGCTGAAATCACCCCGCGCAGCCGCCTCAAGGTCGTTGAAAAATTGCTCGGAGAACATCAATGATCAGTCTCGCCGGCCATGATGTGGTGCATTCCTGGAGCAAGTTCGTACTCACCGGCATCGGTCTGGGGTTGTTGATCGGCGTCACGCTGACCATGGCCGGCGTTTATCGCGGCATGGTCGATGATGCGCAAGTGTTGCTCAACAACAGCAGCGCTGATCTCTGGGTGGTGCAAAAGAATACGCTCGGCCCTTACGCCGAGGCGTCCAGCATCAACGATGATGTTTACCGCAGCGTGCTCGGCATGCGCGGGGTGGCGCGCGCCGCCAATGTTACTTACCTGACGATGCAGATTCGTCAGGGCAGTCGCGATGTGCGCAGCATGATCGTCGGCATCGTGCCGGGCGAACCGGGCGCGCCCGGACATTTGCTGGCCGGCCGTCACATCACGCACAGTCATTACGAAGCGGTGGCTGATATCGCCAGCGGTTTCAAGCTGGGCGATGTGCTGCGCATCCGGCGCAACGATTTCACCGTGGTCGGATTGACCCGGCGCATGGTGTCTTCCGGCGGCGATCCGATGGTGTTCATCCCGCTGGCCGATGCGCAGGAAGCACAGTTTCTGAAAGACAACGACGCCATCATCAACCAGCGCGTGCGCACGGCGCAGAACCCGGCGTTCAACAAACCGGGCGTGCTCGACGCCGTGATCGCCTCGCAAACCAGCAACCATTATGTCAACGCGGTGCTGGTGCAGATCAAGCCGGGATTCACCGCCGAGCAGGTGGCGCAACCGATCCGCCAATGGAATCGCTTACAGGTGTACACCCGCGCGCAGATGGAAGACATTCTGGTGGCCAAGTTGATCGCGACGGCGTCCAAACAGATCGCGATGTTTCTGGTCATTCTGGCCGTGGTCAGCGCCGCCATCGTGGCGTTCATCATCTACACCCTGACCATGGGCAAGATCCGCGAAATCGCGGTGCTGAAACTGATCGGCACGCGCAACCGCACCATCGCCGGCATGATCATGCAGCAAGCGGTGGGGCTGGGCGTGATCGGTTTTTTTATCGGCAAGGTGTCGGCCACGCTGTGGGCGCCGATGTTTCCCAAGTATGTCTTGTTGTTGCCGAGCGATGCGCTCAAGGGCCTGCTGATCACAGCGGTGATCTGTGTGCTGGCCAGCCTGCTGGCGATTCAGGCGGCGCTCAAGGTGGATCCGGCCGAAGCGATAGGAGGTTGAGATGAGTGCAGTAAACCAGAACGATGGCTTTGGCATCCGCATCGAGTCGATGCGCAAGGTGTATGGCGCGGGCGATACCGCGGTCGAAGCGTTGAAAGACGTCAACATGCAAGTGAACCCGGGCGAAGTGGTCGGGTTGGTCGGGCCTTCCGGTTCGGGCAAGAGTACGCTGTTGAAGTCGCTCGGCGCGGTGATCGAACCGACCGCCGGCACGATGACGCTGGGCAGCGAAGTGATTTACCAGAATGGCTGGAAGATCAAGGATTTGCGCGCGCTGCGCCGCGACAAGATCGGCTTCGTGTTTCAAGCGCCGTACCTGATCCCCTTTCTCAATGTGACCGATAACGTCGCGCTGTTGCCGATGCTGGCGGGCGTACCGAACGATGAAGCCCGACGCCGCGCGCGCGATTTGCTCGAAGCGCTGGATGTCGCCCACCGCGCGGCGGCCATGCCCTCGCAATTATCCGGTGGCGAGCAACAGCGGGTGTCGATTGCGCGCGCACTGGTCAATCGTCCGCCGGTGGTGCTGGCCGATGAACCGACCGCCCCGCTCGACAGCAAGCGCGCGCTGTCGGTCATCAGCATCCTGAACCAGATGGCGCAGCAATTCGATACCGCCATCATCGTCGTCACGCATGATGAAAAAATCATCCCGACCTTCAAGCGCATTTACCACATCCGCGATGGCATCACGCATGAAGAAGCGGGCGAAGCGCGGCCGATCGATGTGGATGCAGGCACGGATCTGTGATGCGGCTGTGGCTGGCGCTGGTTTTGTGGCTGATCTCCCCCCAGCGCATGACGACTTACGATCCACCCTGGCGATCAGCCAGCCCGCTGCCGAATGGCAAGTTGGCGGCGGTCGATCTGGCGACGCCATTTCTGCCGCTGGTGAAACGCGCCAATGGCGAAGTGCGACTGAAACCGATTTCTTTTAATTCGTTTTAATTTCAGGAGATAAACCATGAAAACACACCCTATGAAAAAAATACTGCTGGCGACGTTGCTGTTGCCCGCTCTGACGCTGACAGGCTGCGACACGACCGATGATGATTTGCCGCCGCTGAGCAGCGTCGATGAGGCCGGCAACACCACGATCAATCTGCAAAACCTGCAAACGACTTTGGATACGATTGCACCGGGCGAACTCAGTGAGCAGGAAATCGATGGCTTGATGTACATGCGCGAAGAAGAAAAGCTGGCGCATGACGTTTACACCGTACTTTACGCGCAGTGGTCGCAGCGCGTGTTCGACAATATTTCCAACAGCGAGCAAACGCATACCGAAGCCGTGCTGGCGTTGATTGAACGGTATGAACTGAGTGATCCGGCGGCGGGCAATGAGATCGGTGTGTTTAGCGACGCCACGCTGCAAAGCCTCAACGATACGCTGGTAGCCAGCGGCTCGAGCAGTCTGGTCGATGCCTTGATGGTGGGCGCTGCGATTGAGGAAATCGACATGATCGACATCAATCGCTACATCGATCAGGTGGAAGGCAATGATGACATCGTGCTGGTGTATGAAAACCTGCTGAAAGGTTCACGCAACCACCTGCGCGCTTTCGTTTCCAATCTGGAAAAGCAGGGCGTGACCTATGTACCGCAATACATGGATGCCGGTGATTATCAGCAGATTATTGATTCACCGATAGAACGTGGCTGATTGGCGAGGCATTACAGCGCATGGGGAGAGCTCGTCACGCTGAAACATTTTGAAATAATTTAATCAGGCTGTGAAATCTTTCAGAAACAGGTCGCCATTATCATGCGCTGAATCGCAATCAAGCGTGAATGCAATCTGAAAAACCTGGAGAAAGCACCATGAAAAATAATAACACCCAATACCGCCTCTTGATTCCAGCCATCTTGTTTCTGGCCAGCACTGGCCCGGCGTCGGCGGCTACTACCGATGCAGAGCCATTGCAACTGAGAAAAATCATGCAGAGTTTGTCCGCCGATATGCAAATAGTGGTAGACGCAACAGCGATGGAAGATTGGCCTCGGGCTGAACAGGCGGCCGCGCGCATCGCCGATCACCCGACGCCGCCGATGAGTGAAAAAGTGCGAATTCTCAGTTTCATGGGAAGCAAAATGGCCGGTTTTAAGGCGCACGACGATAAAACTCACGATGCAGCCAGCGCACTGAAGCAGGCGGCGCATCAGCAGGATGGCGTTCGTGTCATTGAGCAATTTGCGCGACTGCAAAATACTTGTCTGAGCTGCCACCAGAATTATCGCGCCAGTTTCCAGCAGCATTTCTATGGTGCAGCCGGCGCAGCAGCCGAGAGCCAGGCAAAAATGGGCGCTCGTTGAGCGATGCCATGCTGATTTATTTTTGACGAGATTTTTAGCACCATGAAAAAAATAATCCTGATTCTGATTGCCGCTGCGCTGATTGCGGGTGGCGTCACTCTGTTCAAACAGGCGCAGCAGGCCCGTCAATCTACGCCCATGCCGAAACAGCCTGTGTGGCGGGTGTGGACGGTCGAGCCGAAAAAACGCGAGATATTACAGACCTCGGTGTTTCTGGCGCGGCTCGATTCCCGCAACAGCGCCAGTCTGGCTTCCAAGCTGAGCGGCCAAATCAGCGAATTGACGGTGAAGGAAAGTCAGTCTGTGCGACAAGGAGATCTGCTGGTGCGCATCGACGACAGTGAAATTCGCGCCAGTATCGATGCGTTGCGGGCAACGCTGGCTTCGGCGCGAGGGCAGCGCGATTATAGTCAAAAGCAGCTGCAGAGAAACCGGGAGCTGTTCAAACTCAACACGATCGCGCGCGACCGTCTGGAAGGATCGGAAGCGAACTACAACACCGCTGCCGCCCAGGTGCGCGAACTGCAGCAAAAGATTCGCGGGCTGGAAAATCAGCTCAACTATACGCGCATTACCGCGCCTTTCGATGGCGTCGTGGGCAGCATCTTCCTGCGCTCGGGCGATCTGGCTGTGCCGGGCAAGACGATTCTCACCGTCAATTCGTTGCCGCAAAAACTGACTTTCAGTTTCGTTCCAGGGGTTGCGGAGATTCATCAAGGGCAGCGGGTGCTTATAGACGGCCAGGTTAAAGGGCGCTTGTCAACGCTGTACAGCGATGCGCGCGCCGGACTGTGGGTGGCTGAAGTGGCGCTGGATGAGCATATCGAGCAGCCGGTGGGCAGTTACCTGAATATTGGCGTCATTACGCGCCAGGGCAATGGTTGCTCGGTGCCGATTCGCGCCCTGCTGAACCGTGACGATGGGCAGAGTGTGATGCGCTATGAGCATCAGCGTTTCGTTGAGCAGCCGGTAAAAGTGTTGGCTCAAGACGATGCTTATGCCCAGATCGCTCCCTGTGTCACGACGCCGGTGGCGGTCGCTGCAGAATCGAAGCTGGCGCTGTTGCCCGCCGCTGGCGCTCAGGTGCGGGTTCGGAGTGAAGCTGATGAATAAAAGCTGGGTGGAGCGCCTGCTGGGGCGTCCGTATTTCATTTATTCAATGCTCACGTTGTTTCTGTTTCTGGGCGTGCTGGGCTACAACAAGATGGAGCGCAAGCTGTTCCCCGATTCACAATATCCGGAAATTGCCGTGGTCATCGTGCAGCCGGGCGGCTCGGCCAAAACCATCGCGGCGAATATTGCGGTACCGGTCGAAGAAGAGTTGTACACCCTCGGCATGATTCGTCGAGTGCATTCCTCCACCATTGATGAAGTGAGTGTGATTCGCGCGGAATTCGAATACAGCAAAAATCTGGAGATGGCGGCGAGCGATGTGTCCACCGCGATCGGCAAGATACGTTCGCGCTTGCCGCCCGATATACTGGAGCCGCAGATTCACAAGATTTCTTCGGCCACTGCGCCGGTGCTGGTCATCGCCGTTTCTCCGGGCGCAGCAGACATGCGGCTGGAAGACGTGCGCCAACTGGCGGAAAACCAGATCAGACAGCGTCTCATCAAATTGCCCGGCGTGTCCAATGTGGATGTGTTTGGCGGCTACGACAAGGAAATCCAGACCATTCTGGACAAGGAAAAGCTGGATCGTCACGGCATGAGCATGGCGCAGGTCATGGCGACATTGCAGGCCAATAACCGCGACTACGCGATTGGTTTCATCACCAACGATTTCAGCCGCTACCTGCTCAAGTCTCCCGGGCGGGAAGACAGCATAGAAGGGCTGCGCCAGTTGCGCCTGACGCCGGATGTGGCGCTGGGCGATGTCAGCCGGGTGTATTTCGGGCATGCAGAAAACGTGGCGGCTTATTTCGGCAATGGCAAGGAATCCATTGCGCTGTCGGTGCAGCGCGGGTTGAACGCCGATGTGGTGCGCACGATCGAGGTGGTGGAAGCTGAGCTGGACAAGCTCAAAGGTCAGTTTCCCGGCTTGCAATTCGAGATCACCGATACCCAGAAAGACACCATCGTGCAGTCGACCGAGAATATGTTCGAGTCGCTGCGCGATGCGATTCTGATGTCGATATTCGTGGTGTTTCTGTTTCTGGCCAGTTTCCGTCAGGTGCTGGTGGTGCTGCTGACCATTCCGCTGGTCTATTCCGCCACCATCGCCTTGATGTGGCTGTTCGGCATCGAGTTCAACGTCGTCACGCTCACTGGCATCATCCTCGCGCTGGGGTTGTTGCTGGATGACGCCGTGGTGGTGATGGAAAATATCGAGCGCCATTATCGCCAGCTCGGTTCCGATATCAATAAGGCGGTGATGCAGGGCACGCGGGAAATCATGTTTGCCGATTTGTCCGGCACCATCACCACCATGATTGCACTGTCGCCGATCATGTTTGTCGGTGGCTATCCGCAGACCGTTTTCCGGCCGCTGGTGGCCACGCTGCTGCTGGCGCTGGCGGCATCCTATCTTATCTCCATCACCGCCGTGCCACTGCTGTCGATGATGATTCTGAAAATGAAACAGCCCTGGCTGCTGAAGCTGGAAGAGGGTTTTCACCGCTTCATCGGAGCCGCCAACGAAGGCATTCAGCGATTTTTCTCCTCTGCCGTGCGTGCAGCGCTCGACAGCAAAGCGGTGGCGTTGTTGTATTTTGTGGTGCTGCTCGGGCTGTTTGCGATCAGTGCGAAAGCGGTAATGCCGCTGGTCGGACAAGAATTGATGCCGCCGATGGATACCGGCAGCGTACAGATTCGCATCACCACCGACCCTAACCTGCCGATAGAAGCCAGCCTCGATGTGGTGCGACAGGTCAATCGCATACTCAATGAAAATGGTGAACTGATCCGCGTTTCCACCACCATCGGCAGCGAGGCGGGCGTACTCAGCATCGGCAGTGGTTCCGCCGCCGATCAAATGGCGATCAATGCGACCTATGTCAATCGTTATGAGCGCGATGAAACGATTTGGCAAATCGAGCGTCGTCTGCGCGAACAGTTGGCCGTTATCGAAAACGTCAAGCAGATCGATGTGGCGGATTATGGCGCGACCGCCTTGCCCAGCATCCGCGCCAACCTCGATGTGATGCTCAGCGCCAGCGATTTGAAAGATCTGGTCGCGGCCGGCAAGCAGGTGGAAAATGCGATGTACCAGACACAGGGCGTGGTGTCGGTGTCGCGTACCTGGGATATCGATAAAATCGTTTACAACCTCGATATTGATCCGCAGCGCGCTGCTTTCTACGGATTGAAAAACTCGGACATCACCACCCAGCTGCAAACCATGCTGCGCGGCGTCGTGGTGTCGAGCTTTCCGGTGGCCAATAGTACCGATCTGTCGGTGCGGGTATGGCTGCCCGGCGCGCAGCGCGACCATCTCGAGCGGTTGCCAACGCTACTGATCGACACCCCGAAAGGCGAAAAGATTCCACTGGGCGCGGTAGCCACTGTGAGCCGCGACGTCGAGCCGAGCGTGATCAACAGGGAGGCGCTGAATTACACGCTGGATATCTATGGCCACCGTGAAAAAGCCGCCATTTCACACATCATGGCCAATTTTGCGAACGCTTTTGGCGACGCCCGGTTGCCGCCGGGCGTGAGCATGGAACAGGTAGGCGATGACAAGGAATTCAAGAAATCGGCGGCGCTGATGGTGGGGGCGATCGGTTTCGCGATCATTCTGATTTTCTTCACGCTGATCACCTTGTTCGATTCGATCAAGGTGTCGCTGATGATTATTCTGTCGATCCCTTTGACGCTGATCGGCGCGGCGTGGATCTTGTTGCTGCTGGATTACCATGTGTCGATGCCGGCGATGATGGGCTTTATTCTGCTTTCCGGCATCATCGTCAACAACGCCATCTTGCTGATTCATTTCGCACAGGAAAAAATGGTCGAAGGCTTGAGTAAGCGCGAGGCGATGCTCGAAAGCATCCACATTCGCACCCGCCCGGTGTTGATGACGGCTTTCGCTGTCGCGGCCGGCATGTTGCCGATTGCTCTGGGTTCCGCGATCGGGTTGGAGCGTCTGGCGCCGCTCGGTGCGGTTGCCATTGGCGGCCTGCTCGTCGGCACCTTCCTGACCCTGCTGTTCATTCCGCTGATCTTTATCTGGACCATGCGGGATGAGCCGGCGCATTGAATTTAATAATATATCGAGGTGTTTTTTAGCATGAGCAATACCGTAGGAAAATGGAATATCGGGGTAGGCCTGTCGGTGATGGCCGGTTTTATGATTTATGGTTTCGTGTTGATTTATCTGCGTGATTTCGCGCCCGGCAAAGAGGCCTGGATCGCCGCCAGCCATACCGGACAGCATTTTGAAGCGCGGTTGGCGCATGTACATGGCAATTTGTTCAGCGTATTGAATATTCTCTATGGATATCTGCTGCTCAAATTGCCACTCGAGGAAAACCTGAGCCGATGGGTTTCGCGTCTGGCACTGGCCGGTTTGCTCATGCCGCTGGGCATTTTAAGCGAACTTTATCTGGGCCTGCCTTTTTATCTGGTGCTGGTGGGGGCGATATCCATTATTGCGGCGACATTGCTGTTGGCCTTCGCCGTCATGCGCATCAAGCAGGTGTGAGTGATGAAGAAAATAGTCCGTCAATTCATCCTTGTGCTGTCATTGGCGGCGCTTAGCAACTCGTTGCAGGCGATGGATTTGCAGCAGGTGACAGCGCTCGCCATCGAACAGGATATCAATTTGCAGATCGCGCGGAGTCAGCTCGATGCGCTCGGTTATACGCTGCCGCAGGCTAAATCGGCGATGCGCCCACAGATTAATCTGGGAGCCAATGCGAGTTACAGCGATAGCCAAAACGCCCTGTTACCCGATGATCGGCAGACTGTGGCGGGTTATAGCCTGAATTTGCAGCAAAGCCTGTACAATCGAAAAATATCCGCTCAGGTCGATGCGGCCAGCGCGAATATCGAGAAAGCACAAACCGAGCTGAAAGCCGCGCGGCAGAGTGTGCTGCTGCGCGTGACCGAGGCTTATTTCAATATTTTGTCGGCGCAGGATAATGTCGCGTTTGCGAAAGCGGAAAAAAACGCCATCGGGCGTCAACTGGAACAGGCGAAAAAACGTTTCGAAGTCGGGCTGGTGGCGATCGCCGATGTGAAAGAGGCGCAGGCCAGTTATGACTCATCGCTGTCGCAGGAGATATTGGCGGTCAATGGACTGGACAATGCGCGCGAAGCGTTGGGCGTTATCATCGGTCATCCGCTTTCAGAAGCATTGTCTCCATTAGGCGATGAACTGGTGCTGGAACCGCCTCAAAATAGCCGTGACTGGGTGGCGCAGGCGCAGCAATTCAACCTCAACGTATTATCGGCGCAGGCGGCGTTGAAGGCCGCCAACCATAATCGCAGAATCGCCCGCGCTGATGGCGGGCCGACGCTGAAATTGCTGGCCAGCTATCAGGATAACCGGGTTGATAGCGACCGCTACGGCTATTCGGATGGCAACGACCTGACCCTGAGCGTACAACTGGATATGCCTCTGTACAGCGGTGGACGTACTCGTTCCACCATCGCCAAGGCGGAAGCAGAATATACCGTGGCACAGAATAATCTGCGCCTTCAACAGCGATTGGCGGCGCAGCAAACTCGCACGGCTTATCTGGCGGTGGTTTCCGGGATGGGGCAGGTCAATGCGCTCAAGCAGGTGGAGGCTTCTTCGCAAGCGGCGCTGGAAGCGACTCAGGCGGGCTTCGAGGTCGGCACCCGCATCTCGGTCGAAGTATTGAGCTCCTTGCGCAACCTTTATCGCGCCCGCCGCGATTATGCATCGGCGCGTTACAGTTACCTGATCAACAAGCTGAAACTGAAACAGTCTGTTGGGCAGCTCGAACCTCAGGATGTGAAAATTATTAGTCGGTGGTTAAAATAATCTCCCAATGAACTTCAAATGACTGCTATGTCCATCAGCTAGCCCCCAGCTCCTATCCAGTTTTCAACTTTCAGCTTTGGCACCCGGCGAAATTCTTTAATATTAGCGGTTACAACAACGAGGTCTGAAGCGAGAGCTTGCGCTGCAATCAGCATATCATTAGGGCCGATTGGTGTTCCTTTCTTTTCCAGATGAGTACGTAACTTTGTATAATGAATATCAGCAGGGGCGTCATACGACAGTATTTCTATCGCTGATAGAATGGCTTCAACCCGGCTAGTTAACTCAGCTGAACCTTTTTTAACTGCGCCAAAACGTAATTCGCTGGCTACAATAACACTGGTACAAACATGATCTTCACCCACCTGCTCAATTTTTTGGGTAACATTGCCCTGCGGATTTTTCAATAAGTCAGAAAGGATATTGGTATCCAGTAGATATCGGTTACTCATAAATCGATATCATCCAGTGGCTCGAGTTGAGAATCGATATCGGGGAAAGAATCAGAAACAGGCTTTAACTCAGATAAAACAGAAAGTAGTCCTTTCTTTTTACACGGCTCAATAATGAGCCTGTCTCCTTCTTTATAGATGATCGCTTTATTACCCTCTAACTCAAATTCACGGGGTATTCTGACAGCCTGATTACGGCCATTACGAAATAAACTGACTTGTCTTTCAGATTGCATGATCAAAAACCCTAACCGCCATATGTCATAGCATATGTCAGAATATTCAGATAGTCAAATTGGGTCAAGTTATTTGGAAAAGACGTATTCGAATAGCCCAGATTTCTTTCAATTTCAAAGGGAGCTTCTGGCCGACGAGTTTTCCTCTATTCCACGCGGTATGAGGCTGCGATTTTTGAATGCATTCATTCATGACGACTCCTCCGTTTTATGTGGAGCACCAGTATGTGCCTGAATTTCGAGGACTTAAAGAACTACGGCTGCTGAGCTGACAAATGGCTGCTTAGGATTTTTTGTATCGTGAATGAAAGCCTGATCCGAGAGTTGGACATCGCATTCATAAAAAAATTTCAAATGCCCGCTATGTCCATGACATTGCCGGAACGTCCCATTGCTCTTATCTAATTTGCAGCTTTACGTGAATGCTTACTTCTCGCGCATAGCCTTTTCTAAAAGCTCAAGGCCCAGCGCTTGTTTACCTTGCCCCCTCTCTGCGCGTAACTGAAAACGGGTTTCGGCATCGAACTCTGCCAGCATAATGGTCGTCATTTCATCGATCAGCCGATTGACACTGGTATGACGGCGACGGGAAAGATCCTTTAGGCGTTTGTATTTATCATCAGGAAGTCGAATAGTTAATGCGCTCATGAATGCATCTCCTCTATAAGTTGCTCAGGTGATAACGACTTGATTTCGTTAAATTTCAATTCACCTCTGCGCAGGTCTCGCAGATTATTAGTGACTATATGGCTCGCACCACCTGCTACAGCAAGTTCTATCAAATGGTTGTCACCCTCATCCGGCAGATTAGGTCGCCAACCAAAGTAAATGCGTGTCCAACTGCAGGTCGCAAGAAAGATATCCAGTAACTGTTCCCGCTCGATCTCATCAAGCCGGCTTCTTTTAAACAGTTCAGCGCGACCAAGAACATCTTCATATTCCGTCAGGAGCGCAGCACCCATCAATGCCGTGTTCTCACCCAGAAGACAAGACTTGACCACTGCATTCGATGCCCCTTTCCCCATGCAGGCGCTCACAAAAACATTGGTATCCAATACAATCAGCATAACCAAAAGGTATCATATTTGCCACCACTTTAAAACCTTGACCTTTCTGACCCTCATCTGCCTGACATAAACCCGTCCATTCAGTGATACCTGAATCCGACACCGAAATTCTATAATTCCACTTCGCCAAATAAAAAAGCCACAGCAAAATGCTGTGGCTTTCCAGGTTTGGCGCGCATCTCTGCGCGCCTGGAGACAACTTACTTCAGATTCAGCTCTACACGTCGGTTCATGCGGCGGCCCTGATTGGTCACGTTGGTGGCTATCGGCTTGTCCGGGCCGTAACCTTTGGCGCTTAAGCGATCAGCGGCAACGCCTTTGTTGATCAGGTAACGACGCACAGCTTCAGCACGTTGCTGTGACAGTTTCACATTGGCCTTGTAGTTGCCAGTGTTGTCGGTGTGACCGGCTACTTCAAAACTCAGGTGCGGGTTCTGTTTCAGTACTTCGGCGACCTTGTCGAGGATGCCGCGGCTACGCACATCCAGCTCGGCGGTGCCTGTATTGAACTGGACATGATCCAGCTTGATATTGGCTTCCAGCTTGCAGCCGGTTTTGCCTACTGCAACACCGCGCGCAGTACCCGGGCATTGATCCATCGAATCGACAATGCCATCTTTATCGGCATCCATATTGATTGCGCAACCGTAGGTATCGACTTTTGCGCCCATCACAGTACCGGGGCAACGATCAACGTTATCGGCCACGCCATCCTTGTCGGCATCCAGCGCACAACCACGGCTATCAACGGCTACACCGGCAGCTGTTGCCGCACACTGATCATCGCTATCTGCAACGCCGTCGCCATCAGAATCTTTGGCGCAACCCATGGCGTCTACCATCACGCCGCTGGCGGTGGCGGGACAACGATCGCTACTATCCGCAACGCCATCCTGGTCTGAATCTTTGGCGCAACCCATCGCGTCAACCATGACGCCGGCGGCTGTGCCCGGGCACTTATCCATGCTATTGGCTACGCCATCCTTGTCGGCATCGGCGACATCGCCGCATTCGGCCAGGGCGTTATCGGCTGACCAGCGAATCGAACGCCAGCATTCGCCAAACGGGTTATGCGCCACATCGCCAGCGGCATCATACCAGTAGCCTACACTTTTGGCGGCCTGGGCCGAAGTGGCGCCGGCCAATGTCAGCAGGACCAAACCTGCCATGAGATAACTGTTTTTCATTTTATTCATTCCTGTTGAGTTGATACTGGCGCCATTCTAGCGTGAACGTTTCAATTTGAAACCCGTAAATTGTAAAACAATGTAAAAGACATACTGAAATTTACATTTGTTAACCTCTGGTGGCTTTATTGTTAAGATTGCTGTGGCATATTTAACCGCTCTATAAAAAACAAGAGGAACGCAAGTGCGCATTGGATTACTCGAGGACGACGCCAGCCAGATAGAATTGTTTGGCCTTTGGGCGCAGGAAAACGGCGATCAGCTGGAAGCTTTCACCAACGGACACAGCTTTCGTCACGCCATGGATCAACAACGTTTCGATTTGCTGGTGCTGGACTGGCACTTGCCTGACACCACGGGCATCGAAGAGCTGGACTGGCTGCGATCAGACAAATTGGTCGATACGCCCGTCATTTTCATCACCAGCCGCGACAGTGAGCAAAGCGTGGTTGAAGCGCTCGATCATGGCGCCGATGATTATATGGTGAAACCGGTGAAGAAAGATGTCGCCATGGCCCGCATCAAGGCGGTCAAACGCCGCCATGCCAGGGCAGACGAACACAATGAAGCGACTGGCGAGGAT
>JALWOO010000656.1 GCA_027083485.1 Amylibacter sp.
GTGTCAGGCCCTGAATGCGAATGGTGTCGGTACCTTCGCCTGCATTTTCATACAGACCGTTTTCGCTGTCGACCTTCACCCCGTCGCCCTTGTTCAGGATATAAGTGTCATCGCCTTTGCCGCCAAAGACTTGATCCATGCCCTTGCCACCAATCAGCACATCATCGCCATCCCCGCCATAAAGGGTGTCATTGCCGCCACGCCCGTCCAGCGTATCGTTATAAGTGGCCCCTGTCTGATCATTGGTGTCAAAACCGATAAGAGTATCATCGCCACTGGTGCCGGTTATCGGCACCCCGTTGCGCAGGCTGCGGATGGACCCATCGCCATATTGAACGGAATCGAGGAAATAGAACACGTGAAGCCCGGGGGAGCCAAAGATAGGAAAATTTTCCAGATCCTTTGCCGTCAGTTTGATCATCGTGCCGGAATTTACTTCTGCTACGGTGCTGTTACTGGCAATGGCATTCTGGGATGCCCGACCGTAAACTGCCAGCCCGAATATTTCATGCCCGTCTTCAAACTCGGGGATGGAAAAGCTGTCTGCGCCAATGGTGACATCCAGACTACCACCGCTACCGCGATTGAAATGGACATTCTCGGCTGTGGCATTCAGGTTCAGGGTCTGGACATAGCTGTCTAATTGTATGGTTGTTGTCGACCCCTCCAGACTAGCCTCAACATGATAGTAGGTTATGATCCAGGGATGAACGGTCTCATTTCCCAGCAAATACGGGGTGTATAAATTCTGAAAAGGTGAAAAAATAGACATTTTTGCGGACTCCCCACATGAAGCTCGTTTTCGTCTTGGGCATTCTAAAAGCCTGCGGGAGGGGGTCGTGATTCGTCAAGGTGCATACCCTCACGATGATATAAAAAAGGCCAGCGGTGAACGCTGGCCTGATTTTTTTATTATTATGACTCTGCTTACTTGGGCAGTTCGGCGTCGATGCCTTCGACATAGAAGTTCATGCCGGCCAAAGTGCCATCGTCGGCCACTTCGCCGTCTTTCAGCCAAACAGAACCGTCCTGTTTGTTGATCGGGCCGGTAAAGCTGTGGGTGGTGCCTGCTGCCAGTGCGTCGCGCAGTGCGCCTGCGGATGCCTGTACGTCAGCTGGAACCTTGTCCGAGAAAGGAGCAATCCCGACCATACCTTTGCCGATGCCGTTCCAGGTGTCGGTGGATTTCCAGGTACCGTCCATAACCGCTTTGACACGATCCACATAGTAAGGACCCCAATTGTCGATAATTGCTGTCAGCTGGGCGTTCGGGCCGAATTTTTCCATGTTCGATGCCTGACCGAATGCCATGATGCCTTTTTCTTCGGCGATGGTCATGGCGGCCGGGGAATCGGTGTGCTGCATGATCACATCGGCACCCTGTTCGATCAGGGCGTTGGCGGCATCGGCCTCTTTGCCGGGATCAAACCAGGTATAAACCCAGATGATTTTCATTTTCACGTCGGGGTTAACGGCTTTGGCTGCCAGATAGGAAGCGTTGATGCCGCGAACAACTTCGGGAATTGGATAGGAAGCGATATAACCGATGGTGTTGGTTTTGGTCATTTTGCCAGCGATGTGACCAATGACGGAACGGCCTTCGTAAAAACGTGCCGAGTAAGTGGACACGTTGTCGGCGCGTTTAAAGCCGGTGGCGTGTTCAAACTTCACATTCGGGAATTTTTTGGCGACGTTCAGAACGTGGTCCATATAGTTGAACGAAGTGGCAAAAATGATGTCGGTGCCCGACAGTGCCATTTGGGTCATCACCCGTTCGGAGTCGGCGGATTCCGGCACGCCTTCAACGAATTTGGTTTCGACTTTGTCGCCAAAGGCGGCTTCGATGGCTTTGCGGCCCTGGTCGTGTTGGTAGGTCCAGCCGAAATCACCGGTTGGCCCGATGTAGATAAAGCCGACTTTGGTTTTCTCGCCAGCTGTGGCTGCACCGGCAAGGCCAACGGCCAATGCGGCACCGGCCAGCAGGGATTTAATGAGGTTCATGGGTCTCTCCTTGTTGGTGGGGGCGCAGATACCCCCGGGTAGTGTGCCCCTATTTTGAGGCGTGAAACAACCGGCCAAGCATGGCGGGTGCATTGATACTGGCGCGTTTTTTGTCCGCAGACATGATTACCAGCACGATAATAGTGATGATATACGGTGTCATGGACAAATATGCAGCCCCAATATTGACGCCAACGGCCTGTAAATTCAACTGAAGGATGGTCACGCCGCCAAACAGATAGGCTCCGATCAGCACACGCCATGGTTTCCAGCTGCCGAAAACCACGATGGCAAGGGCGATCCAGCCCGCGCCGGCGGTCATGCCCTCGGTCCATTGCGGCACCCGGATCAGTGACAGATAAGCCCCGCCAAGACCCGCGCAGGCCCCGCCAAACAGGATTGCCAACAGGCGCACGCGGATCACTTTGTATCCCAACGCGTGGGCGGCATCGTGGTTTTCACCAACGGCGCGCAGGATCAGCCCGGCTTTGGTCCGGTTCAGGAAATACCAGACACCGGCCACCAGTGCGATGCTGAAATAGATCAGCATGTCGTGGCCAAACAGGATTGGTCCGACAACCGGCAGATCGCTAAGACCCGGAATGTTCAAATGCGGTGATGGCGGCGGTTTGATGCCGGCATAGCTATAGCCAAGCAACGCCGACAGCCCCAACCCCATCATGGTCAGCCCAAGGCCGGAGGCGACCTGATTGGCCATCAGATACTGGGTTAAAATGATGAACAGGACCGACAACAGGGCACCGCCCATGGCTCCACCGATAAACCCGATCAACGGGCTACCGGAGGTCACAGCGGCGATAAAGCCGGTGATCGCGCCGAAAATCATCATACCTTCGACGCCCAAATTCAGCACGCCGGATTTTTCCACCACCAACTCGCCAATTGCAGCCAGCAGGATCGGGGTAGAGGCAACCATCAGGCTGACAATCAGGGAAACAGGGGAAATTGCCGAGAAATCCATTACGCGGCTCCTTTTCTGGCCAGTCGAACGCGAAAGTTGATCAGGATTTCAGACCCGAGCAGGAAGAATAGCAACATGCCCTGAAACACCTGAATAGAGGCCTTGGGGACTTGCAAACTGGTTTGCACAATATCTCCGCCAACAATGGTAATTGCCAACAGTAACCCTGCCATCAGTACACCAAGCGGGTGCAGACGGCCCAGAAATGCTACGATGATTGCGGTAAACCCATAGCCAAGCGGCAAATGGGTGGACAGGTTGCCCGCCGGTCCTGTGGCTTCGAAAATACCGGCCATTCCCGCCAGTGCGCCGGACAAGCCCAGACAGATCGACACCATCAGTTTCGGATTGATCCCCGCAAATTTCGCCGCGCGTGAAGATTGCCCCGCAACCCGTACTTGAAATCCGCCAATGTGGCGGGTCAGGGTGATATAGGCGATAATTACCAGAAACATTGCCGTTACAACTCCCCAATGCAGGCCGGAACCGGCTATCAGTTCTGGGTTGTTCGCCGCCGGATACTCATTGAAACTGCGCGACACCGGAAAATTCATTCCCACGGGGGAACGCAGCGGGCCGGTGACCATCGCCGCCAGAAAATTCTCGGCTACATAAACCAGCATTAAGGACACCAGAATTTCATTGGCATTGAACCGGTTCTTTAAGAACGCCGGAATCAATGCCCAGAGCATTCCGCCAAGGGTGCCAACGATGATCATCAGCGGGAAAATCCAGAAGCCTTCCATCGGATAGAGCGCCAGCCCCACAGCCCCGCCGCAAATGGCTCCCATGATAAACTGGCCTTCGGCCCCGATGTTCCAGATATTGGCGCGAAACCCGAAGGACAGGCCAAGCGCGATCATAATCAGGGGGGCGGCCTTGATCAGGATCTGCCCGCGATAATAAAAGGCGTATTCGCCCAGAACCGGATCCCAGAACAACATGCGTATTGCCTCGAACGGGTTCTTGCCCAGCAGGGCAAACAGGATGCCCCCGGCGATCATCGTGGCCACAACCGCAATGATCGGCGTCAGTGCCTGCATGATTTTAGAG
>JALWOO010000657.1 GCA_027083485.1 Amylibacter sp.
GTCGAGGCTTTCTGACTAAATCCACCAATCAAACCGATCAGGCCAATAACTGCGAGTAAAACCACGGCCCCACCAATTCCGGCGCGGATCAAGCCCGAAGAAACGCTTGACCGCGTCGTTTCAGGGCCTTCTTCTGGCTCCGAAAAGCTGGCTTTGGCCAAGCCTATTGACACGATCCGGCCTGTTTCATCCGTCGCAAATTCGCTGCTCTCAACTGCCACAACATATCCCCCGATATACTCAACTATACATCCCGATCTTTACAATGTTGGTTGCGTGGGCGTTTCTATGCGTTTCGGTTCGCCTGTGAACCTTGAAACGATATTGCAAGCAATGTGAACGCAATTAATGGTTTGATATACCGCACTTAAACCAACCTGCTTTGTCAGGTTACAAAAACATTAAACAGCTTTGATTCACAGGTCAACGAACACAAGGGGGAGATTTTATGTTTTGAATCAAAATGATGCAAATCTGTTGCACTCATGCACTGAATATGACGGCCATCACGGCCGCCATAGTTGTAGAGCGCTACCGCTTGTTGCGGGCTGCCAGCAGCTTCAAACGCAAGGCATTGATTTTGATAAATCCGGCGGCGTCTTTCTGATCATAGGCACCGGCATCGTCTTCAAAAGTTACGTGGGCCTCGGAATACAGGGAGTCCTCGGACCAGCGGCCAACGGTTTGACACGAGCCTTTGTACAGTTTCAGGCGCACAGTGCCGTTTACCCGTTCCTGCGATTTGTCAATCAGGGCTTGCAGCATCTCGCGCTCTGGCGAAAACCAATAGCCGTTGTAGATCAGCTCTGCATATTTCGGCATCAGCTCGTCCTTGAGGTGTGCCGCTCCGCGATCAAGGGTGATGCTTTCAATGCCGCGATGGGCTTCGAGCAGTACAGTCCCGCCGGGGGTTTCGTAAATCCCGCGCGATTTCATACCGACATAGCGGCCTTCGACAAGATCCAGACGGCCAACCCCGTGTTTACCGCCCAGTTCGTTCAGTGCGGTCAGCATTTCGGCGGGGGACAATGCCTTGCCGTTCAGGGCAACCGGATCGCCCTTGGCAAAGGTGATTTCCGCATATTCCGGTGTTTCCGGTGCTTTTTCAGGATCAACCGTGCGCTGGTAAACATACTCCGGTGCCTCGACAGCGGGGTCTTCCAGAACCTTGCCTTCTGAGGAGGTGTGCAGCAGGTTGGCATCCACAGAAAACGGTGCTTCGCCACGTTTGTCCTTGGCGATCGGGATCTGGTTTTCCTCGGCAAATTTCAGCAGCTTTGTCCGGCTGGACAAATCCCATTCACGCCAAGGGGCAATCACCTGAATGTCGGGGTTCAGCGCATAGGCGGCCAGCTCGAAACGTACCTGATCGTTGCCTTTGCCGGTGGCCCCGTGGGCAACCGCATCGGCACCACATTCGGCAGCAATTTCCACCAGACGCTTGGAAATCAGCGGCCGAGCAATGGAGGTGCCCAGTAGATAAAGGCCTTCATACTGCGCATTGGCCCGAAACATCGGGAACACGAAATCCCGCACGAATTCCTCGCGCACGTCTTCGATATGGATGTTTTCCGGCTTGATCCCCAAAAGCTCTGCTTTTTTGCGGGCAGGTTCCAGTTCCTCACCCTGACCAAGGTCAGCGGTAAAGGTAACGACTTCGCAACCATATTCGGTTTGCAGCCACTTCAGAATGATTGACGTATCCAGACCGCCGGAATAGGCGAGCACGACTTTTTTAGGGGCAGACATGGAAAAGCTCCGCAATTAAAGGGTTATCATGGGCGGTTTATGCAAGTTTTCCCCATGCGGCAAGGCTGATCGCGATTATTGGGGATTGTCTGTTTGAATTTTCCGGCAAAACCCGTTTAAAGGAGGGATGTCTTCAGCAATAGGTGTCCGATAATGGCCAGTTTTCCCTCGCTTGTAAGTGGTGCAATGGCACAAATGCGCAGTCTGTTCGAGGCCACGCCCTTGCAGCGCAACGATTATCTGTCCAAAAAATACGGGGCCGAGATTTTTCTGAAGCGCGAAGACCTGTCCCCGATCCGGTCTTATAAAATTCGCGGGGCCTTTAACGCCATGCGCAAGGCGCTGGCGCTGGATTCAAACAAGACGCTGTTTGTCTGCGCTTCGGCGGGAAACCATGCGCAAGGCGTGGCCTATGTGTGCCGCCATTTCGGGGTTAGCGGGGTGATCTACATGCCGGTCACCACGCCGCAGCAGAAAATCGACAAGACCCGCGCCTTTGGCGGTGATTTTGTCGAGATCGTGCTGGAAGGGGATTATTTTGATGAAACCCTGCGGGCAGCGCAGGGATATTGTACGCGGGAAGACGGGCATTTTCTGGCCCCTTTTGATGATGAAGAAGTCATCGAGGGACAGGCCACCGTTGCCGCCGAGATCGTTACCCAGTTGCGCGGCGAACAGCCGGACATGATGCTGTTGCCGGTGGGCGGGGGCGGGTTGTCCTCGGGCATGGTGCGCTATTTCGGCGAGCTGGATCAGGCCGTGGATTTTCGTTTTGTGGAACCTTTGGGGGCAATGAGCCTGCAAGCGGCGTTACAAGCAGGCGAGCCGGTCACGCTGAACCATATCGACAGCTTTGTGGATGGCGCGGCGGTGGCCCGTATTGGCGCGCGCAATTTCAAGGTGTTGAGAACGGTTGACCCCGCAGACGTGATCGGCGTGCCGGAGGGGCGGCTTTGCGAGACCATCACCGAATTCCTGAATGTCGAAGGTATCGTTCTGGAACCGGCGGGCGCGCTGGCGGTGGATGCGCTCAAGGATGTGGCGCAGGAAATCAAGGGCAAGCGGGTGGTTTGTGTCACCTCTGGCGGCAATTTCGATTTCGAACGCCTGCCCGAGGTCAAGGAAAGGGCGCTGAAATTTGCCGGCCTGAAGAAATACTTTATCCTGCGGATGCCACAGCGCCCCGGGGCGTTGCGGGATTTTCTGGAGCTGTTGGGTCCGGATGACGATATCGCGCGGTTCGAATACCTGAAAAAGTCGGCGCGCAATTTCGGGGCGGTCCTGTTGGGGATCGAGACCAAACAGGCTGATGGCTTTGCGGCGCTGTGTGAACGTATGGTGGCGGAAGGGTTTGAATACACCGACATCACCGAGGATGAAATCCTGAGCGAGCTGCTGATATGACCCGTTTGTTAGAGACAACATCCTATGGTGAACAGTCGGGTGTACCGCTGTTGATCGTGCATGGCCTGTTTGGATCGGGCCGCAACTGGCGGGCGCTGGCCAAACATTTCGCGCGCCGTCGGTGGGTTTTGGCGGTGGATTTGCGCAACCATGGTAACAGTTTTCGGGATCCGTCCAACACCTACCCCGATCTGGCTGCGGATCTTGCAGCCGTGATTGTGGCCCATGGCGGGGCGGCGGATGTGCTGGGCCATTCCATGGGCGGCAAGGCGGCGATGGTGCTGGCGTTGCAATACCCGGAAATGGTGCGCCGTTTGCTGGTCGCGGATATTGCGCCGGTGGCCTATGGTCATACGCAGATCGATAATATCAATGCCATGCAATCGCTGCCGCTCGAGCGGATTACCCGCCGCTCAGAGGCCGATTCCCTGTTAAAGGAAGCCGTGCCGGAACCGGCCGTGCGGGCATTTTTGCTAAGCAGTCTGCAAATGGGGCCGGAAGGTAATCGCTGGATGCTTAATCTGGATGCACTTGCCGCGAATATGGAGGCAATCATCGGCTTTCCTGCGGTGTCCGGCAGGTTTGACGGGCCAGCCCATTTCATTCATGGCGGTGCGTCCGACTATGTCAAACCGGAATACCATGCGCGCATTCTGGAATTATTCCCGCGCGCGGATTTTCACGAAATTGCAGGCGCGGGGCATTGGGTTCACGCGGAAAAACCGCGTGAATTTATCGCTGTTGTAGAGGGGTTACTCGGCGGCGAGAACCTCTGAGAATTTCTTGAAAAACTTGCCGGCCAGTTTCTTGGCTGTGGACTGGATCAGCCGGCTTCCGAGAGAGGCTAGTTTGCCGCCGATTTC
>JALWOO010000658.1 GCA_027083485.1 Amylibacter sp.
GATATAGGCCTGGCTTTGATCGTTGCGGGGCAGGTTATAGGTGGCAAAACGTGTGGCCAAAGGGGCGTAGAATACATCCGCAATGGAGTATTCGCCAAACAGCCATGGCCCGTCAGCGCCAAATTCGCGGCGAGCCATTGCCCAAAGGGCCTCGGCACGTACGGCGTCGGCCAGAACGGCTTTGGAGGGTTTGAAACCGGGGTAATAGCGGCGCAAATTCATCGTGCATTCGTTGCGCATGTCGCCAAAACCCGCATGCATCTCCGCCACCATAGAGCGCGCCATGGCGCGGGCGGCGGGGGCGGTTGGCCACATGTTTTTATCGGAATTTTGTTCGGCCAGTGTCTCGGCCATGGCGATGGTGTCCGTCACCACGATGCCGTCAAATTTCATCGCGGGCACAAGGCGCGCCGGCGCGAAGGAGGCAAGCATTTCCCTGAATTCCGGCAAATACATGCGGGCAGAACGGGTTTTCACCGGAATGTCGAAACGGGCGAACAACAACCAGCCGCGCAGCGACCAGCTGGAGTATGTTTTATCAGCAATAGCGAGTTCATAAGTCATTCGACCAGTATGCGGGCAATGTAGCACAGGGCAAATGTTGTTTTGTGATGGGGACAATCAGGGTTTGTGATTAACGCCCTTCACCCGCCATTCCGGCGCAAGATAATCCAGTCGCGTTACAGATAGGTTGTCGATCACAAAGGACATGGCGGCAGCGGGGGGCATGGCGCTGGCCTGTTGCAGCTGGGTCAGGATCACCCCCACATGGGCGACGGCGACGATATCCTGATCCGGATGTTCGGCGATCAGGCGGTCAACAGCGGTTTGAACCCGATTGGCGGTTTGCCACCAGCTTTCGCCATTTGGCGGCGTGTGGTCGCCGGGGTTTTCCCAAAAATTGCGGGCCAGTCGCGGGTCTTGCCCGGTGACTTGCTGGAAATTCTGCATCTCCCAATCGCCGAAATTCATTTCCCGAAGTGCTGGATCATCGGGCAGGCGTTTGCGCGCGCCGCAAATGGCATCGGCGGTTTTGACGGCCCGTTGCAAATCCGAGGAAATGACCAGAGCTTTGGGCGGCAGATGGGCTTGCAGGCGGGCCAGTGCGGCCGTATCGGACAGATCGGCGGGGGCATCGGTCCAGCCGACAAAGCCGTTTATATGTGTCGGGCCATGACGAACCCACCAAAAACGGGTCATGGCAGTTGCCCTTTCAGCGCCAGCGGAATACCGGCGGTGACCAGAACGACCAGATCGGCGCGCGCGGCGATATCCTGATTGAGCTGCCCCTGAGCGTTGCGGAACCTGCGCCCCAAGGGGGTGTCGGGAATCACCCCGAGGCCGGTTTCGTTGCTGACACAAATCACCGGCCCGCCAAATTCTGTTACAGCCGCAAGCAGGTTTTCGCTGTTCTCTGAAATATTTTTCTGCGCCATTAACAAATTCGAAAGCCAAAGTGTGAGACAGTCTATCAGGACAACATTGTTTGGGGGTTGCGATTGCAGCGCTTGGCAGAGGTTTAGCGGTTCCTCTGTTGTGCGCCAGTTTTCGCCCCTATCCTGTTGATGTTTTGCGATTTTTTCGCGCATTTCATCGTCGAAAGCCTGTGCCGTGGCGATATAGCTGCGGGGCAGCTTGCTGGCGGTGGCAAGGGATTCGGCAAATCGGGATTTGCCGGAGGCAGCACCGCCGAGCACCAGAGTTAATCGAGGAAGCATCACCTTTTTACACACCCTTTTGATCCAATGTCGGAGTTGATCCGTAGTAACCTGTAACAAAGGCTAACACTAGGGTCAGGACCCATTAACCTAGCCATTCATAACTCGATGAGGAGGGAAACTCATGCCTCTGGACGACGTAACGACACATGACATTCGCCAAAAGGCGATGAAAGCGGAACTGCTGGATGCGGAAACGGAAATGCGACTGGCCCGTGCCTGGCGTGATGACCGGGACGAAGCGGCGCTGCACCGGCTGATCAATGCCTATATGCGGCTGGCGGTTTCCATGGCCGGAAAATTCCGCCGCTATGGCGCACCGATGCCGGATTTGATTCAGGAAGCCGGTGTTGGGCTGATGAAGGCCGCCGAGAAATTCGACCCTGAAAAAGGGTTTCGTTTTTCGACCTATGCCCAATGGTGGATCAAGGCGGCGATTCAGGATTACGTCATGCGCAACTGGTCGATGGTGCGCACCGGATCCACAAGCAGCCAGAAATCCCTGTTTTTCAATCTGAAGCGGGTTCAGGCCAGCCTGGAACGGGAAGCGGCGCAGCGCGGAGAAACGCTTGAAGGGCATAAACTGAGCGAAATGGTGGCCGAGGAAATCGGCGTTCCGTTGCGGGATGTGGAAATGATGCAGGGGCGTTTGGCGGGGTCTGACTTCTCGTTGAATGCGCGTCAATCCACCGAGGACGAAGGCCGTGAATGGCAGGATACGCTGGAAGATAGCAGCCCTCAGGCCGAAGAACTGGTTTCGCGGGAACGGGATTTGTCCACGTTGCGGGGCTGGTTGAACGATGCCATGGAGGAGTTGAGCGATCGCGAGAAATATATTGTTTCACAACGGTTGCTGATCGAAGACCCGCGCACTCTGGGCAGTATTGGTGAAGAGCTGGGCCTGTCCAAAGAACGTATTCGACAGGTGGAATCAGCTGCCCTTGGCAAGTTGAAGAAGTTGCTGGAGAAAAATACCGGCGAGTCCGCAGAGCTGATGGCGGCCGAAGTCTAAAGACTCTATGCCTCCGGCGGGGATATTTGGGACGAATTCGAAATGGGCGGGACGCGGGTTCCGCCCATTTTGTTTGCCATGCCGGTGCTGGCTGGCTACATCTGCAGGGAAGTTTTCAAAAGGATTGCGAGATGTTGCAGGGGCGTTCGGTTTTATTGGTGATTGGCGGCGGGATTGCGGCGTTCAAATGTCTGGATCTGATCCGGCGCTTGCGTGAGCAGGGGGCGCGGGTTGTGCCGGTGATGACGCAGGCCGCAAGTGAATTTGTGACGCCTTTGTCGGTGTCGGCATTGGCTGGCGAGAAAGTTTATCAGGAATTGTTTGATCTGGATGATGAATCCGAAATGGGCCATATCCAGTTGTCACGGGCGGCGGATCTGGTGGTGGTAGCACCTGCGACGGCGGATTTGATGGCAAAGATGGCGCAGGGGATTGCCGGTGATCTGGCGTCTACCTTGTTGTTGGCCACGGATAAACCGGTGTTGATGGCCCCTGCGATGAATGTGAAAATGTGGGAACATCCTGCAACGCAACGTAACCTGGAAACCTTGCAGGGGGATGGCATTGCGGTGGTCGGGCCGGATGAAGGCAATATGGCCTGTGGCGAAGTGGGGCCGGGGCGCATGGCCGAAGTTCACGCGATTGTGCAAGCGGTTCGGGACGTGTTGTTGAAGGGGCCGCTTGCGGGCAAGCATATTCTGGTGACCTCCGGTCCGACCCATGAACCGATTGATCCGGTGCGCTATATTGCCAACCGCTCCAGTGGTGCGCAAGGCACGGCGATTGCGCAGGCCTTGGTCGGGCTTGGCGCGCGGGTCAGTTTTGTGACGGGGCCGGCGAGCGCGCCGATGCCGGCAGGCTGTGAAATCATTCGCGTGGAAACTGCGGCGGAAATGCTGGCGGCTGTGCAAAAGGTGCTGCCTGTGGATGGGGCGGTCTTTGCGGCGGCGGTGGCGGATTGGCGGGTGGCTTCGGCCTCTGACAGCAAGATCAAGAAGGATGGCAAGGGCGGTTTGCCGGTGCTGGAGTTTGCGGAAAATCCGGATATTCTGGCAACGATCAGCCAGTTAAAGACAGGCCGGCCCAAGTTGGTGGTCGGCTTTGCCGCGGAAACCGATACGGTGATTGCGCATGCCACTGCGAAATTGAAACGTAAAGGCTGTGACTGGATTGTGGCCAATGATGTATCGCCTGAAACCGGTATCATGGGCGGGAGCGAAAATGCGGTGACCGTGATTTCGGCCGATGCGGCGGATGTTTGGCCGCGCATGAGCAAGG
>JALWOO010000659.1 GCA_027083485.1 Amylibacter sp.
CAAGAAGTCTTGTGTCGCTCGGGCGCGCGCTCATTGAACGCCGCGCAAGAGGTGGCATCGGCCTTTGCTGCCAAAGGTCAGGCCGTCTCTTGCGTAAATGTGCAGGGTGGCTTTGAGGGCGATCCCGATTCGGAAAAACATCGGGGAAATAAAAACGGCTGGAAACAGGGTGGCCTGCCTTGGCACCAGTCTTGATGGGAATCGGGAAAGAAATGACAACTGAAAATTGGGGTCGTATTTGTGACGGGTTGCAAAGCGAAGTTGGGCAAGATGCGTATAAAAACTGGATTCAACCGCTAACGTTTCTGGGTGTGGAAGCGGGGGTCGCCCGGTTTAACGCCCCTACAAGCTTTATCGGGAATTGGGTGTCGCGTAATTATAGCGACAACATTTGTGCGCTGTTTGCCTCTGAAGGGGAAAACGTTGAACGGCTGGCCTTTTCCACCGGCGGGCAAATGCCCAAAAAGCCTGTGAAAGCCACGCCAAAAGCGACAGTAGTTGCAACGGGGTCGCCCGAACTGCCCGGCGCACCGCTGGAGTCGCGTTTCAACTTTGACAATTTCGTTGTTGGTAAACCAAACGAGCTGGCTCATGCTGCTGCGCGTCGCGTGGCCGAAGGCGGGCCGGTGACATTCAATCCGCTGTTCCTGTATGGTGGCGTTGGTCTGGGCAAAACCCACCTGATGCACGCAATCGCCTGGGAGGCAAAACAACGTAATCCCGATGCACGGATTTTGTATCTGTCGGCTGAACAATTCATGTACCGCTTCGTGCAGGCCCTGCGTTTCAAAGACACCATGAGCTTCAAGGAGCTGTTCCGTTCAGTGGATTTGCTGATGGTGGACGATGTGCAGTTCATTGCCGGCAAAAACAGCACACAAGAAGAGTTCTTTCACACGTTCAACGCGTTGGTAGATCAGAACAAGCAGATCGTTATTTCCGCCGATCGCGCGCCAGGCGAAATAGATGGTATTGAAGAACGGATTCAATCGCGTTTGCAATCCGGTCTGGTGGTGGATCTGCACCCCACAGATTATGAATTGCGTCTGGGTATTCTGGAAAGCAAGGCCGAGGCTCAGGCCCGCCATTATCCAGAAGTCGTGATTGCCGAAGGTGTGCTGCCTTTTCTTGCGCACCGGATTTCCACAAATGTACGTGTCCTTGAAGGGGCTTTAACCCGCCTGTTTGCCTTTGCATCACTTGTTGGTCGCGAGGTAACGCTGGATGTAACCAAAGAATGTCTGGCCGATGTGCTGCGGGCCTCTGATCGCAAGGTGACGATCGACGAAATCATCCGCAAGGTGGCGGACCATTACCATCTGCGAATGGCCGATATCCTCAGCCCGCGCCGCGTGCGATCAATTGCGCGCCCGCGTCAAATCGCTATGTTTCTGGCCAAGCGCCTGACGTCCAAATCGCTGCCCGAAATCGGCAAACAGTTTGGCGGACGCGATCATACCACCGTTATTCATGCGGTTAAAAAGATCGAGGAATTGCGGGCTGTGGACAGCCAGATTTCCGAAGATGTCGAACTGCTGCGGCGGATGCTGGAAGCGTAATCTGTCACATATTCGTGAAACGGAATATTGAGGGTTTCCTGTGCTGCGGGAAACCCTTATTGCTGCGCCCATGATACATATAGCCAAAACCCGCCTTATCGCCCTGTTTCAGGTTGTTGCATTGCTTTTTGCCACAGCGGCGCTCGCCGAACCGCAAACCATGAGCGTTGAACAGGCCAATGCCGCCGTTCAATCAGGGGAGCTGATCCTTCTGGATGTGCGGACTCCCGGTGAATGGAAAGAAACCGGCGTGCCCAAAGGCGCGTGGCCGGTCAATTTACAGGACAAGGATTTCGGCAAGAAGCTCTCTGCCATTCTGAACCGCAATCCGGACAAGAAAATCGGCTTTATCTGTCGTACCGGAAACCGCAGTGGCTATGTGTTCAAAGCGGTGCAAAAATACGGCGTGCAAAACATCGTGGATGTTTCCGAAGGCATGGCAGGATCGGCTGCTGGTCCGGGCTGGCTCAAGACCGGATTGCCAACCGTATCCGACAAAGAGGCACTTGCAGCCCTGCCTACGGATTTTACTGCGAAATAACCGCTCGGGTCGCGGGTTCTTGTTGACCCCGCCGTGCCAATCCAAGAGAATAGACATCAACTATTGATTTCAGGTCAAAATCGCGTAGGGTCACCGCCCACGCGAATTTTGATCTTTCAAGGGATGGAAAAATGAAAGTCAGCATCGAACGCAGCGCATTGCTCAAGGCCATGTCACAGGCGCAATCTGTTGTGGAGCGGCGCAACACCATCCCGATTCTGGCAAATGTGCTGATCGAGGCCGAAGGCAGCACCGTAAGCCTGCGGGCAACCGATCTGGATATCGAAGTCGTGGACAAAGTGCCGGGTATGGTCGAACGGGCTGGCGCAACCACGGTCGGGGCACATACACTGCACGAAATCGTCCGCAAACTGCCCGATGGCGCGATTGTGGAACTGGGCGATGACGGCACCACCGGTCGTTTGGAAATCACGGCAGGGCGGTCGAATTTTTCCTTGGCGACCTTGCCCAAAGAAGATTTCCCCGTGATGGCGACATCCGATTATGACTGTAATTTCACGGCCAAGGCCGCTGTGTTGCGTCGCCTGTTTGACAAATCCAAGTTTGCGATTTCAACCGAGGAAACCCGTTATTATCTGAACGGCGTTTACATGCATGCTTCTGAACGCGACGGCCAGCAGGTGTTGCGTTGTGTGGCCACGGATGGCCACCGCCTGGCGCGGATTGATGCGGATTTGCCGGTCGGGGCCGAAGAATTGCCCGGCGTGATTGTTCCGCGTAAAACCGTTGGCGAGCTGGGCAAGCTGTTGAATGACGACGACATGGATATTGCGGTATCCGTATCGGAAACCAAAATCCGTTTTGCTACGCCGGATATTACCCTGACATCCAAGGTGATTGATGGTTCTTTCCCCGATTACACGCGGGTTATTCCGCAGGGGAACACCCGCAAACTGGAGGTGGACGCCGCCGAATTCGCCCGTGCGGTGGATCGTGTTTCTACCGTGTCCTCGGAACGCTCAAGGGCTGTGAAGCTGTCGCTGGACGAAGACCGGTTGGTCCTCTCTGTCAACGCGCCGGATGCTGGTGCCGCCGAAGAGGAACTGGCCGTGGCTTATGGGGACGAGCATCTGGAAATCGGCTTTAACGCCAAGTATTTGCTGGAAATTTCCGGTCAGGTCGATCGCGAAAATGCCGTGTTCCTGTTTAACGCGGCAGGGGATCCGACCTTGATGCGCGAAGGCAATGATGAAACCGCGGTTTACGTCGTGATGCCTATGCGGGTGTAAAGTGTCGGCCCTTGCGGTTCGTCAGCTTACGCTTTCGCATTTTCGTTCCCATAAACGTACCACGTTGGAAACGGATGGTCGGCCCGTTGCCATTTTCGGCGTAAACGGGGCCGGCAAAACCAATATCCTCGAGGCAATATCCATGCTATCGCCCGGCCGCGGTTTACGCGCGGCGCGGGTGGATGAAATGGCGCGCGGGCCTGAATATCTGGGCTGGAAAGTAACCGCCGAATTGCAAAGTCTGGGGCAGCTGCACGAGCTGGAAACCGCTTGGCAGGGCAGTGGCTCGCGCTCTGTGCTGATCGATGGCAAAGCCGCGCCGCAAATCGCGCTGGGCCGGATAGCGCGTATGGTCTGGCTGGTGCCGGTAATGGATCGTTTGTGGGTCGAGGGGGCCGAAGGACGGCGCCGGTTTCTGGATCGCATGGTGATGAGCTTTGAGCCGACCCACGCAGAGGCCAGCCTTACCTATGAAAAGGCCATGCGTGAACGTAACCGGATGCTAAAGGACCAGATCCGTGATCCCGCATGGTATGATGCCATAGAGGCCCAGATGGCCCGTGCCGGTGCCGTTATCCATGCCAACCGTCGCCAAACGCTGAACCTGCTGGAGATGGCGCAGGCACAGGCGGAAACGGCCTTTC
>JALWOO010000660.1 GCA_027083485.1 Amylibacter sp.
AAGCTGCTGAAATCCCTGCTGGCAATGGTCTTGCTGATGGCAAGCCCGCTGCTGGCCGCTGAAGACCCCGAAAACGTGCTGGTGATCGAGGTTGCCGGCGAAAACTCCGGCACCGTCGAAATCCTGTTGCGTCCCGATGTGGCCCCGGGCCATGTGGCGCGAATCAAGGAACTGGCGCGCGCCGGCAAATACGACGGTGTGGTTTTCCACCGCGTAATTGACGGTTTCATGGCGCAAACCGGTGATGTGCAATTTGGCAAACACGGCACGGACCTGTCCCGTGCCGGTATGGGCGGCTCTGAAAAGCCGGACCTGAAGGCCGAGTTTTCCAACCTGTCCTTTGATACCGGTGTTGTTGGTATGGCACGCTCGTCCAATCCGGACAGCGCCAATTCCCAGTTCTTTATCATGTTTGAACCGGGAACCTTTCTGGATGGCCAATACACAGTCGTTGGTCGCGTGATCAAAGGCATGGACGTTGTGCAAAAGATCAAAAAGGGCAGCAAGTCCAACAATGGTTCGGTGTCTGATCCGGATTACATGGCCAAAGTCTATATAAAAGCCGATAAATAGGCTTTTTACCCCCGTTAAAGAAAAGGCCGCCTTCGGGTGGCCTTTTTTGTAGGCCGGGTTGCATTATTGACATTTGGCACTTAAAGTCTAATTATAGGACAAGTGGCAACCCGAGGATGCGCCCATGACCCTGTTACAGCCGATTGACACAACACAGGAACCGCCGGTTCCCCAGTTTAGCAGCGCCGAAATTCAGGCCATGCAGCGGGCGGTTCTGAATTTGGCCACCCGCTGGGGGCTGACCGATGAACAGCTGGCTGTGTTGCTGGGCGATATATCCGTGCGCAGCTTGCAGCGCTGGAAAAAGGGGCAGATGGGCCGTGTCGGGGTGGATACGGCAACGCGCCTGTCCAACCTGCTGGGCATTCACAAGGCCTTGCGCCTGTTGTTCAAGGATGCCGCGCGCGGCTATGGCTGGATCAAACGGCCCAATGCGCATTTCGGCGGCAAACCGGCGCTGGAGATCATGCTGGGTGGGCAAATCACCGATCTGATGCGGGTGCGGCGCTATCTGGATACGGCGCGCGCCCCGTGGTGAGCGCGCCGCTGTTGCGGGTGAAATGGGACAAATACCACCGCCTGATCAATTCCGCCTATCCGCCGATTGACCTGTTCGAGGACATCGCCGACCCGCACGATTGGGGGTTGCTCAACACCGCCGAGAGCCGCACAAACCCGCGCCTTGCCGAAACCATCGGCGCGCTGGACACCATCCCGATGGAACGGCGCGTAGGCGGGCAGGGGGCCAGTTATGTGATGGCCTCTTTCACCCATTTCAGCCCGGACCATCCGGGGCGTTTTGACGACGGCAGCTTTGGGGCTTTTTATGCGGCCGACAGCTTCGAGGTGGCCCTGTTTGAAACCATCCACCACACGGCCAAATTCTGCGCCGCCACGACAGAGGAGCCGGGCTGGATCGCGGATAAACGCGAATTGATCGGCCGCATTGATGCGGAGCTGCTGGATATTCGCACGGGATTTGATGAATTGCTGGATCCGGACGACTACACGGCCTCGCAGGCCTTTGCCCGACAAATGCGGCCAAAATCCAACGGCATCCTGTACCCCAGTGTGCGCCACGACAACGGATTGTGCTTTGCCGCCTTCTGGCCGGACGTGATGGAAGTGCCGGTTCAGGGGCGCCATATCACCTATCACTGGAACGGGCAGCGCGTGGATATGATCAAGGATCACGACGCAGGACAGGTGTTCGAGGTGATCATTTAAGGTAAAACCCCCGTGATCTGCCCTGTTTTGCGCAAGCAAGCCGTGCCAGACTGCCCCGAACGGGAGGCCTGCCAATGAAACATCTCTTTTCTCTGATTGCTACGCTTTGGGCATTTGCGCTGCCTGCCTTTGCACAGGTGGAATTTTGGCAAAATGCTTGGCCGGATACAAATTTTGAAAACCGCTCGGTGAAGTTGGATGAAATCCTGTCCGGTGGCCCACCCAAGGATGGCATACCGGCAGTGGATGCGCCCAATATGATCCCTGTGGCCAAAGAAACCCGCCTTGGCGCGCGCGAACCGGTAATGACCGTGAAACTCCCCGGCCAAACCCCGCGTGCCTATCCGGTCCGCTATCTGATGTTCCATGAAATCGTCAACGATACCATCGGCAGCACGCCGGTGGCGGTGACCTTCTGCCCGCTGTGCAATTCGGGCATTACCTTTGATCGGCGGATCAAGGGCCGGACGCTCGATTTCGGGGTAACGGGCAAGTTGCGCAATTCGGATATGATCATGTTTGACCGGCAAACCGAAACCTGGTGGCAGCAATTTGAAGGCCGCGGCATTGTTGGCAAAATGAACAATGTAAAGCTGAAACAACTGGTGAGCTGGATGGAGAGCTGGGCCGATTTCAAAGCCCGCAATCCGGACGGATTGGTAATGGATCAACCGGATGCGCGCCGCCCCTATGGCACCAACCCCTATGTAAATTACGATAGCGGCACCCCGTTTCTGTATCAGGGGGAAATGCCGCCCCACGGGATTAAACCGCTGGAGCGGGTGGTTGTGGTGGGTAAACGGGCCTGGCCATTATCGCGGTTTCAAAAGACAAATGAAATCACGGAAAAAGGCCTGCGGATCATCTGGAAATCCGGCACCGCTTCGGCACTGGATCGGCGCAAAATTGCCAAGGCGCGGGACGTGGGGGCAATCCGGGTCTATGACGAAAAAACCGGCAAGGACGTGCTGCACGATGTGTCCTTTGCCTTTGCGTTTCATGCGTTTTATCCGGACGGGGAATGGATGCTGGAATAAGCGGACAGGCGCAATACCTGCCCGCCAGTGATCACCCCAGTTTCGCCAGCGCGTGACGTTTCTTGCCAATCGACAGTTTGACCGTTTCGGCCAGCTGATCCGCCGTGATCATCACGCCCGCATTGGCAATCGGCGCATCGTTCAATTTGGCCCCGCCATCGGCAATCTGGCGTTTGGCCTCTTTGCCGGAGGAGGCCAGACCGGCCTTGAGCAGCAATTGCACAATGGAAATACCGGCATCCGAAAGGTCGGCTTTGTCCAGTGTCACCGTTGGCAAATCATCGCCAACGCCGCCCTTTTCAAACACTTCGCGCGCGGTGGCCTTTGCGGCCTTTGCAGCCGCTGCCCCGTGGGCCAGCGTGGTCGCCGCATCCGCCAGCGCGATTTTGGCGTCGTTGATTTCCGCGCCTTCCAGCGCGGCCAGACGGTCGCATTCTTCCAGCGGCAATTCGGTGAACAGGCGCAGGAATTTGCCCACATCCGCATCCAGCGTGTTGCGCCAGAACTGCCAGAATTCATAAGACGACAGCTTGTCCTCGTTCAACCAGATCGCACCGGCCGCGGATTTACCCATTTTGGACCCATCCGCTTTGGTCAACAAAGGCGTGGTCAGCCCGAACACCTGCTTTCGATTGATGCGCCGGGTCAGATCCACACCGTTAACGATATTGCCCCACTGATCGGACCCGCCCATTTGCAAGCCAACGCCATAGCGGTTGTTCAGTTCCATGAAATCATAGGCCTGCAACAGCATATAGTTGAATTCCAGAAAGGTCAGCGGCTGTTCACGATCAAGACGCAGCTTGACGCTATCAAAGGCCAGCATCCGGTTGATGGTGAAATGGCGACCGTAATCGCGCAGGAAATCGATGTAGTTCAGAGATTCGAGCCAGTCGGCATTATTGGGCTGCACCGCATCGGTTTCACCCTCGCCAAAAGACAGGTATTTGGTGAAAACCTTGCGGATACCGGCAATGTTTTCGTTGATTTGTTCAGAGGTCAGCAACTGGCGCGATTCATCCTTGCCGGAGGGATCGCCGATCTTGGTGGTGCCCCCGCCCATCAGGGTCACCGGTTTGTGGCCGGTTTTCTGCAACCAGCGCAGCATCATGATCTGGATCAGGGAACCCACATGC
>JALWOO010000661.1 GCA_027083485.1 Amylibacter sp.
CTGGTCGATTGGCCATGTGGAGTACAAAATGAACGACGGCACCACCCTGCCCCTGCATGCCTGGCATCAGGATCAGGTGCTTGAAAAACCGGAGAATGCCGAAACCCTTGGCAGCACGGATTTTTGCGAACATGCGGTACTGGCCTATGGCGACAAGGTGCTGACCATGCAGCCGCATCCGGAATTCGGCACGGATTTCGTTCGCGGGCTGATCGAAAAACGCGGGCGCGGGCTGGTGCCGGATCACCAGCTTGAACAGGCCGCAGAGGAACTGGGGCCTGAAGCGGCGCAAGCACAGGTCGCCGATATGTTTGAACGTTTGCTAAAGCAGGAGAAAGCCGATGGCTGATACAGGGCACTGGACCGAAAAACTACCTGCCGCAGCGCAGGAATACATCAAAGGCAAACGGCTGGAAGAGGTCGAATGCATCATTGCCGACACCGCCGGCACCAGCCGCGGCAAATGCATGCCGGCGCGCAAATTCGGCAAGATGGACCAGATGTATCTGTCCGACGCGATTTTCTATCAGACGATCACCGGTTCCTATGTGGAAATCGACGACATCGAAAACCAGTACGCCGAACGCGATATGGTGCTGACGCCGGATTTCGACAGTGCCGTTGCCGCGCCCTGGGCCGGTGATATCACCTTGCAAATCATCCACAACGTCACCGATTTGCATGGCAAGCCGATCGAAACCGTACCACGCAACGTGCTGAAACGGGTGCTGGACGCCTATGCCGCCGAGGGCTGGTCGCCGGTTGTGGCGCCTGAAATGGAATTCTATCTGGTCAAACAAAACACCAATCCCAACCACCCGATCGAACCCCCGATGGGGCGCACGGGGCGGCAGGTGATTTCCCGTCAGGCATATTCCATGTCGGCGATTGACGAATACGGCCCAGTGATCGACGATATTTACGATTTCGCCGAGGCTCAGGGCTTTGAAATCGACACCATCATTCAGGAAGGCGGTGCCGGTCAGATCGAAATCAACCTGCAACATGGCGATGCGGTCAAGCTGGCCGATCAGGTGTTCTATTTCAAACGTCTGCTGAAAGAAGCCGCCCTGCGCCACAACTGTTTTGCCACTTTCATGGCGAAACCGATGGCGGATCAGCCTGGTTCGGCCATGCATATCCACCATTCCATTCTGGACAGCAAAACCGGCAAGAACATCTTTACCGATGCGAATGGCGGCCCGACGGAACGGTTCTCGCAGTTTATCGCCGGCATGCAAACCTATCTGCCCGCTGCCACCCCGTTTATCGCGCCCTATGTGAACAGCTATCGGCGCTATGTGGCGAACTTCTCTGCCCCGATCAATCTGGAATGGGCCGAGGACAACCGTACCACCGGCATTCGGGTGCCGATTTCCACGCCTGAGGGCCGGCGCGTGGAAAACCGTGTGGCGGGCATGGATTGCAACCCCTATCTGGGGATTGCCGCCTCGCTCGCCTGCGGGTTTCTGGGCATGAAGGGGCAGTTGAGCCCGCGCGACTCCGCCAAGGGCGAAGCCTATGATGCGGATCGCGATATTCCGCCCTCGCTCTATGATGCGCTGGCACAGCTTGAGGAATGTCAACCGCTCTGGGATTTGCTGGGGCCGGATTTCACCCGTGTTTATATCGCGGCCAAACGCATGGAATATGACGAATTCCAGCAAGTAATTTCCCCCTGGGAACGTGAACACCTGCTGATGAATGTATAGGCCCCCCCTATGAACCTGCTCTATTCAAACGACAAACGCGGCGCATATCCCGATAGCTGGTATGCGGCCACCGCAAACACCCTGCCGGCCTTTCCCGCGCTCAAAGGCACGCAAAAAGCCGATGTCTGTGTGATTGGCGGCGGGTTCACCGGATTGTCGAGCGCGCTGCATCTGGCCGAGCGGGGCTATGATGTGGTGCTGCTGGAGGCCCAGCGCGTTGGCTGGGGGGCCTCTGGCCGCAATGGCGGGCAGGTCGCCGGTGGCTGGAACAAGGACCAGCGCGATCTGGAAAAACAACAGGGGCCGGAGGACGCGCAACGCCTGTTTGAAATCGCCCGCGATTCCGTGACCTGTGTGCGGGAACTGGTCGCCGAACACGATATTCAATGCGATCTGCGCGATGGTGTGGCGCATGTGGACTGGCATGCGCGCGATGTGCCCGATGCCCATGCCTCGGCGCGGTTCGTGCAGGAACGTTACGGCTATGATCAACTGGAGCTGCTGGACCGCGACGGATGTTGCGATCTGATGGGCACCGGTGTCTATCACGGCGGCACGCTGGATTGGGGGGCTTGCCATATCCACCCGTTGAATTTCGCGCTCGGGCTGGCCAAGGCCGCCGCTGCCGCCGGTGTGCGCATTTTCGAGCAATCGGAAGTATCCAAAATCGTCGAAGGCCAACCGGTCAGCATTGTTACCCGTCATGGCCGTGTAGAGGCGGATTTTCTGGTGCTGGGGTGCAATGGCTATCTGGGCGGGTTGAACGGTCAGGTCGCTGCCCGCGTGATGCCGATCAACAATTTCATTGTCGCAACCGAGCCGCTTAGCGACAGGGCCGAAGACCTCCTGCGCAAGGATGTGGCCGTGGCCGACAGCAAATTCGTGGTCAACTATTTCCGCCGCTCTGCCGACAACCGCATCCTGTGGGGCGGCGGCGAGAGTTATGGCTGGAAATTCCCGCGCGACATTCGCGGGCTGGTATCAAAACCGATGCTGGAGGTTTACCCCCGACTGCGCGATGTGAAACTGGATTACGCCTGGGGCGGCACGCTGGCGATCACCATGAACCGGATGCCGGTTTTTGCCCGTCTTGGCGGCAATATCCTGAATGCCTCGGGCTATTCCGGTCACGGGGTGGCGCTGGCCACGCTGGCGGGGCGGATCACTGCCGATGCGATTGCCGGTCAGGCCGAGGATTTCGATATACTCGAACGGGTGCCAAGCCCGCGTTTCCCCGGGGGCACCTTGTTGCGCTGGCCGGGGCTGGTGCTGGCGATGACATGGTATGCCATGCGGGATAGACTGGGACGCTAGCCGTAAATTAACACCCTGCCCCCTTGCGCCGCCTCACAGAATATTCCACACAGTTGCCAAGCAATTTGCCCAAAGGGCACACAGACAGGAAGATACTATGGCTGACGGAAATATGGACACACTGCGCCCGACAATGGACATTTCGGTACGCGAGGTTTTCGGCATTGATACCGATATGGTGGTCAAGGGCTTTGACACAAATACCGACCGCGTGCCGGAGATTGATCCGACCTATAAATTCGACCCGGATACCACGCTGGCGATTCTGGCCGGTTTTTCCCATAACCGGCGTGTGATTATTCAAGGTTTTCACGGCACCGGCAAATCCACCCATATCGAACAGGTGGCGGCGCGATTGAACTGGCCCTGTGTGCGGGTGAACCTCGACAGCCATATTTCCCGTATCGACCTGATCGGCAAGGACGCGATCAAACTGCGCGACGGCAAACAGGTGACCGAATTTCAGGAAGGCATCCTGCCCGCCGCCCTGCGCACCAACACCGCGATTGTGTTTGACGAATATGATGCAGGCCGCGCCGATGTGATGTTTGTGATCCAGCGGGTTCTGGAACATGACGGCAAGCTGACCTTGATGGACCAAAACGAGGTCATCACCCCGCACCCGTCTTTCCGCCTGTTCGCCACTGCCAACACCGTTGGTCTCGGCGATACAACCGGCCTGTACCACGGCACCCAGCAGATCAATCAGGCCCAGATGGACCGGTGGTCACTGGTGGCGACGCTGAATTATCTGTCCCATGACGCGGAAACCAATATCGTGCTGTCGAAAAACCCGATCTACAACACCGAAGAAGGCCGCAAGACCATCTCGCGTATGGTGACGGTTGCCGATCTGACCCGCACCGCGTTCCAGAATGGTGATCTGTCCACGGTGATGTCGCCGCGCACGGTGATCAACTGGGCACAGAACGCCAC